>JBEKYH010000306.1:0-6381 GCA_049511115.1 Tepidisphaeraceae bacterium
TGAGAGCACGAAGAGGGGCAGCTTTTCCGCGATCAATTTTGTCAGCGGACGCGAGGGGAAGGTGTTCCCTTGTGCGGCGGTGGGAAGGTCGGCCGCTTTTGCCCAGCGGCGAAGAGGCCAGTAATCCAGCAGCAGCAGCAGGCACGGCAACGTCACAATCATCGGCTTGGCCAACAGGCCCAGGGCGAAGGGAATCAACACGCACAAATAGCGCCGTGCGCTGGGGGCGCGCGAGTAATAGACATATCCGCCGATGGTGATCCAGGCGAAAAGGTTGCTGAGAACATCCTTGCGTTCAGCGATCCAGGCGACGGATTCAATGCGCAAGGGGTGAACCGCGTAGAGGGCGGTGATGAGAGCGCTGCGCCAGAAGGCGCCGGTCATGCGGAAGAGAACGAGAAACGCCACGCCGGCGCTGAGGGCGTGGATCAGCAAGTTGGTGCGGTGATATCCAAAAGCGGCGGTGCCGTTGATGGTGGAATCCAGCATCAGGGACAGCAAACTGAGCGGCTGCCAATAGGCGATGGAGGTGTCGGTCAAGGCCCATTGGATGTTATCAGCGGAGAAGCCGGCTTGAACGCGCGGGTTTTGGCTGACGTAGGCGGGATCATCAAAGTCGGTAAATCCGCAGCGCAGGACGGGCAGGAAGGTCAGGAAAGCCAGCAACGTTAGACCCAGCGCAACCGCCCACATGCGAGCCCGAAGGGCGCGGGGAGAGAGGTCCGTGCGCGAGAGGGAATTGGCGCGGCGGGTTATCGGGAGCGTGATACTCATTACCTATAGTCAGACTTCGGCCAAAGGAGGCGCGGGCATTACACGTCCGGCAATGCTTCAAGGTGGTTTTGGAACCTCGCGCGGTTATGAGACCTTTTTCGACTCCTGCACCGCCTCCTCGTTGATTTGCGTATCGAGGATGTTGAGGAAGTTGCCGAATTGCTGCTCCTGCGAGGCAACCACTTCCGCGTTGGCGGTGTAGAGCGCCTGGGCGCGGCGGACTTCGAGCGCTTCGACCACCGGGTCGGAATCGGAGCCGCCGCCGACGGAATCCTGGAGCGACGGCATGGGCTGGCGCACGATGGTCACGGGCTGGCCCCTGTTCATGGTCGCAACTTCGTAACTCCCCGATGGCATGGAGAGGGCGTCACTCATAAGCACCTCCAGCATTCAGCGTCGCATATAAGCAAGAGGGAAATAACAAATCGCGGGGCAGAATCGTTCAATCGCGGGCCGGGGTGCTGTAGACTGGGCGGGCAGCGACGAAAATGCCGGACGGGCGAGTATTGCGGTTGGGGGAGGATTGGGCGCTAGGTTGGAGAATTCAGGCTTTCTTTGAGGAGATAATGAAATGCTTAAGGGACAACTGCTTCATCCACAGATTCTCTCGGCCCTGGCCAAAAGCGGGCATGGAGCCAAGGTGCTTTTATCCGACGGGAATTTCCCGCACTGGACCAAGCGCGGGGCCAACAGTGAGGTGGTTTACCTGAACCTTTCGCCTGGGATGCTCACCGTGCCGGAGGTGCTGAAGGCGCTGATTGGAACCATTCCCGTCGAGGCGGCGCAGATCATGGACACCAACAAGACCGGGCCGTACACGATGACCAAAGACCCGGAAATCTGGGGGGAGTTTCAGCAGATTCTAAGGAGCACCGATTGCAAGGGAGAACTGAGCAAGCTGGATCGATTCGCGTTCTATGATGCCGCGGCCGCGGCAGATGTGTGCCTGACGATCGCGACGGGGGAGCAGAGGATTTATGCGAATCTGCTGTTGACGATTGGGGTGGTGAGGTAGCGCAACGGTCACTTGCTGCGCTCCTGATATTTGCGCATCAGCGACACGCGGCTGATCATGCCGACGACGCGGTCGGGGGCGGACTCGACAACGACCGGGAGGCGGCGGACGTCGTAGAGGGCGAAGCTTTCCAAAACGCTGGCTAAATCCTCGGTGGTCTTCACCACGGGCAGCCCGGCGCGGACGAGGTCGCCGCAGGTGAGGAGCGGGATGGCTTCGCGTTCCATGAGGGCGACCGCGACGTCATCGCCGACGATCATGCCGATATAGCGGCCGTCGGGGTTAATCACCACGAAATCCCAGGCGCCTTGTTTTTCGGTGAGATCGAGGAGGGTCTGGAAGGGATCGGTTTTGCGGACGGTGATGACGGGCTCGAGAGTGACCTGCTCGACGCTCATTCGCCGGAGGTCGGCCAGGCCTTTGCCTTCGGTCTTGAGCCCGCGCTGGCGAAGACCGTGGGTGTAGATGGAATCGGCATAGACGACGCGTGACAGGCTGGTGGCGACGACGCAGGCGAGCATGGCGGGGAGCATGACTTTGTAGTCCTGCGTGAGTTCAAAGCAGATGAGGATCGACGCCAGCGGGGCGTGGACGACGGCGGCGAGAACCGCGCCCATGCCGACCAGGGCATAGGCCTGCGGCTCGACATGGGGGAAAAAGCCGGTGGCGCGGAGGATCATTCCCAGAGACCCGCCGAGGGTGGCGCCGATGAAAAGGGAGGGGGCGATGATGCCGCCGCTGCCGCCGCTGGCGAGGGTGAGGCAGGTCGCGACGATTTTGATTCCACACAAAAATAGTAAAAGCAGTAAGAGTTTGCCGTCGAAGGACGCGTAACCGGGAAAGGTGCTCACGAGCAACTGCTGCACCGCGCCGTAGCCGTCGCCGAAGAAGGCCGGGGGCGGATAATTCTCATAGGGGAAGGGCTTGATGCGGTGCAGGAGCAGGTGGCCAAAGAGAAGGATGTAGACGATGCCGGTCACGCCGAGGAGCGCACCGCCGAGGGCGGGGCGCAGGGCGATGGGGAGGCGCAGCTCGTGGAAGTATTTTTCGGCGCGGAACATGGTGCGGGTGAGGAGCAAGCCGGCTAATCCGCAGACGGCGCCGAGCAGGACGAAATTGCCGACCTGGCCCCAGTTGAGGATAGACCTGGCCAAGATTTCCGTCTGGGGCATGGCGAAGATGGCCTGATATTCGATGGCATGGTGGCCCAGGCGGCCGATGCGCTCAAAGAGGGCGAGGGTGGTGACCTGGGCGATGACGCTGGCGACGACGATGGGCGTGAAGGCGCGGATGGAGAAATCCTGGAGGATGACTTCGAGCGTGAAGAGCACGCCGCCGAACGGGGCGTTAAAGATGGCGCTGATGCCGGCGGCGCAGCCGCAGCCGGTGAGGAGGGGCATCTGGGCGCGGGCGAGGCCGAAGAATCCGCCGACGCCGGAGGCAATGGCCGCTCCGATCTGGACGATTGGGCCTTCCGCGCCGGCGGAGCCGCCGGTGCCGATGGTGAGGCCGCTGGTGAGGATTTTTTCGATGGCCACGAACGGGTGCTGGAAGCCGCTGGTGCGGATGACGGATTCCATGACATCGACAATGCCGTGGCCTTCGCGGCCGCGGAGGAAGAACTGGGTGAAGAGTCCCACGCCCAATCCGCCGGCGGTGGGAAAAACCGCCAGCAGCCAGATGCCTTTCCAGCCGTAAAGAAATTCCGGACCCCAGTGGAGATAGAGCAGGTCGCGGATAAAGGTGATCAATTCATGAAATCCGACGGCCGCGGCGGCGGTGACGATGCCCACCAGGACAGCGAGGATGAGAATAAAGGAATCCTCGCCGAGCCCGATGGATTTGAAAAATCGCGACGCCAGCACGCGAAACCGAACGGCGGGCGCAACAAAGATCATGGTCATGCGGGGGAGAAGCTTACTCCGGCGGCGCTGCATGGCAAACTCGCGGGTCAATGCTGATTGGATTTGGGTGAGGAGGAATGAACGCTGAGGCACGGAGGCGCTAAGGTAGGAAAGACGAGGAAATCAGAATTCAGATTTGAAAATGATTCTTGCCTTTCTCCGCATTTTCTTCCTCAGCGCCTCGGCGCCTCGGCGTTCATTCCTCTTTCCCCGTGCCAAAAACATTACACCTTGGCGGCGCGAGGCGGGTTGGTTGCCGCCGGGGCGGTGGGTAGAATTGGCGCGCTGGATGCGGCGGGATCAGTCGGGCGGAGCCGGGAATCGAATGGGCGGGGAGGTTTTTCAGCCAAAGAAATTTATGAAGAAATATGTGACGGAATTTATCGGGACATTTTTCCTCGTTATGACAGTGGGCATGTGCGTGATCGCGCCGGGGGCGGGGGCGCTGGCCCCCCTGGCGATCGGGTCGGCGCTGATGATTATGGTCTACGCCGGCGGGCACGTTTCGGGGGGGCATTACAATCCGGCGGTGACGCTGGCGGTCTGGTTGCGCGGAAAATGCCCCGCGTCGATGGTGCCGGGGTATTGGATTTCACAGATTATCGCGGCGTTCGCGGCGGCGGCCGCGGTGCTTTATCTCAAGGGATATCCGACGGTTGTGCCCGGCGATTTGCAGGTCGGGCCGGCGCTGCTCGCGGAATTCGTGGGGACTTTCGCGCTGGCGTATGTGGTGCTTAACACGGCGACGGCCAAGGCGACCGACGGCAATTCCAATTACGGACTGGCGATCGGGTTTACGGTGATGACGATGGCGTTCGCCCTGGGGGGAGTTTCCGGCGGGGCCTTCAATCCGGCGGTGGCGACGGGGATTACGCTGATGCACATAGCCAAGGCGTCGAACATTTGGATTTACCTGGTGGGGAATCTGGCGGGAGGAGCGGTGGCGGCGGCGACGTTCCGGGCGGTTAATCCGCAGGATCGATGACGGCGGGGAGCCGCGGTTTTCTGGTTCAATATCCGTCGATTTTCCTGGCGAAAACCGACGGAATCAACTGTGCCGATCACAGCCGCAAAATCAGCGCTCCTTTTCACTGAAAGGGAATCCCTTCCGCTATTTCGCCGGCCGCGTCGCCGCTTGCGGCAGCAGGCGATATCGCACCGGACTTGGGTAATCTTCGACAATCGTCAAGAGCCTCGGTCCGGTTCCCACCTGGTTGCGGTCACCGATTTTGTAGGTGATGCCCCAGGCGTTGAGTCGCCCTTCGATCGAGACGCCAAAGCTTGGGATATAGAAGAGAATCTCGCGCTCCATGCCGATTTGGCGGAGTTGGGTCAATTGCCGCCGCATGGTCAGGCTGTTGTTGGTTTCCCATTTCAGGCGCACGGCGGCCACGATGCCCGCGTTCACCGTCAGCAGCGCGACCAGAACCCACGCGGCATTCAGCGCCCAGCGTGAAGGGGGCGCCCAAAATACGAACACTGCCGGCACGATTGGCAACAGCCACAACTGGGGACCGTAGCGCGCCCACCAAAAGTAGGGGCTGATCACCAGCGATGCGAGAATCGTCAGCGCCACCAGGATCATTACTGCGCGCGCAGCTAGCGGGGCTGAATTGCGCTTGAGCAGAACCCAGGCCGCCAGGGCGAGGCTCAGCAGCAGCGCTCCGCTGAACCAGGGGCCAAAACCCGCTACGCGGGTTTCGTGGTAGCGGTAATAAAACAAATCCGCCCAGCGCGCAGCAAACGGCCACATCAGCGAGGATTTGAGTTCACGGTGGTAAGGCATATTGCCGGGCCGGCCAAAAGTGGCGAGGAACAGGCGCGAGAAGCGATTGTGGGGCAGAAAATTCTTCGGCGTTTCATGCAGTTCGATGCCCTGCTTGCCCTGGTCGTCGAGGCTGGGAAATTCCTTGCTGCCGGACTGGGGGTAAAACGGGTTGTGACGATAGATCGTGTTGATGACGTACGGGTTAAAACCCCATACTGCCGCGCCGAGGAAAATCGAAATCAGGGCCAATCCGCAGTAACGCACCAGCCATTGGCGCGCCTGCACGATGCACCAGACTCCGCCGCCGGCCAATATAAAGCACAGGAATACCAATCCGGTGAACTTGGCGTTGATGCTCGCAATCGCGGCAAGCAAACCAACGAAAATGACCACTGGCTGGGGTCTGCGGAATCCGCTGAAAACCGCGGCGGCCGCCACTGCCAGAAACGACATCATGACGCCGTCGACCATGTAGGTTGTGATCTCACTGATTACGGCGGGATTCAGTGCAACCACCACGGCGATCGCGGCGGCGCGACTTCGCCGCAAGCCGTAGTCGAGCGCGGCGGCAAATGTCGCCAAGCCCATCGCCGCCCAGGAGATCAGGTCGATGCATTTGCCCCATTCAACGCGGCCGGTTGTGGCGAAGACCGACGCCGCGACATACCAGGGTCCCTTGGGATAATGCCGCACCCAGAGTTCGGCGCTGGGCGGGTCGGTAAACGTGCGGAACGGATCGGTCAGAGCATTCCAATTTTCAGCAAGCGCGTAGATGCCCGTCTGGTGATACCACTGCCCATCCCAGGAGAAGTCGAAGTAAAACGCGGAAAACGCAAGCCCCAATCCCACCACGCTAAGGGCCAACACCGGCGGCCATAGGCGCTGACGAATTGTGAGGCCCATTTGCCGAGAGAGGAAAT
>JBEKYH010000307.1:0-6374 GCA_049511115.1 Tepidisphaeraceae bacterium
ATGTGGGCCGAGGATCATGTTGCGGGCGGTGGTTGTAGATGTATATCCGGCATTGTCCAGCGTGGTGGTACCCAGCGCGATCAGAGCACCATTGTCGAGATTCACGTTGGCCTGGATGGTCGTGAAACTTCCCAGGGACGTATTGCTGGCGATTTCCACCGTCCCGCCCTGGATATTCGTAGCGCCGGTGTACTTGCTGTTTGCCGCCAACACGAGCGTGCCCGGACCAGCCTTGGTTAAACCGCCACCGCCGTTTTTAGTGTCGGAGATGCCTGTAGCCAGGACCATCAGGCCCTGGGTATTGTTCTGCCAGATGACCATGTCCTGGGCGTTGCCTCGGTTGATGTTTAAGTCGGCCGAGGTCGTGCTGCTGGCTCCCACTTCGGCGTCGTCCACGTCGCTGATGATGATATTGTTCGCCCCGACATTGGGCGTCTCAAGAATCGCCGCCCCTTCGGCAAGCGATTTGATGAAGAGCTGATCGACCGGAGTACCCTGACCGACCGAGGTATTTCCCCCCAGCGGATTATTGAAGCGGAAAGATGTGTACCGGCTGTCTCCTTCAAATTCGACAATCCCGTCCGCGTCAACGTCCCCGTTCATCGGCCCGGTCGATTCCGTCGGCAGGATATAAATCGTATCGCCGGTGAGGGGACCGCTCGGCACAATCGTTGGCGTCTGGCTGGAAGCGGCGGTGTAAAAGCCCGAGATCGCCGATCCCGGGACGATATACGATGTTCCAGCGACGCTCGCCGTAACAGCCGCCCAGTCGCTGGCGCCGTAGGTCGCGTAGCCGCTGTAATAGCCGTTGACATTAAACGCGCTGGTGTTTCCGCTCAGCGTGAGCGGCGTGGGCGAGGCGAGAATCGTCGGCACGGTGGCGTTGCTGATGACCTGGAACGGACTGACCATTCCCGTGACCGGACCGTTGAATTGAACGGTCGAACCAAAACTGGTGACGGCGCGGGTAACGGTTGTCTGTATCGTCGTGACGCCGCCGTTGGTGACGGCATTGCCAAATTGGCCCAATTGCAGCGTTGTTCCAGCGCCGGCGGTGATGACATTGGTGCCGGCTGAAAAAGTCGTCGAAGGGAATATCACCGTTACCGGCTCGGCGGCCGCGTTCAGGGTCAAATCGCCGCCGCCCATCGTTAGCGACGAGCTGCCTGTTGTGATCGGCGCGCTA
This sequence comes from Tepidisphaeraceae bacterium, assembly GCA_049511115.1. GTDB lineage: Bacteria > Planctomycetota > Phycisphaerae > Tepidisphaerales > Tepidisphaeraceae > JBEKYH01. The sequence continues at coordinate 1,187 of JBEKYH010000307.1, forward strand.
GCAGATGTAGAATCGAAAGTCAGCGACCCGCCGTCGAGGATCATCCCGCCCGTGACGGCCAGCGCGCCATTTACCGCCGTTGATCCGGAGGTTTGCGTGTAATTACCATTCACCGTCAGATTGCCGGCCGGAGTGATGGAGACATTTCCCGCGTTATTCATCGCGTTGGTGATTGCTGTGCCTCCGCTGGCGGTGAAGATGCCGCCGGAATTTACGTTGATTGAGGCGGCGGTCAGGATGCCGGCGCCGGAGAGCATGTACGCGCCGGTGGACCCACTGTTGGTGGCAATGAAGAGACCGGTGGTGATCGTATTGGTCCCGCCGCTCTGATCGAAAACGCCCGATCCGCTAAAGCCGACAAATTCGCCGTCGGCGGTCAGGTTGTTGGCCGACATGGAAAGGACGCTGCTCGCCGTGCCGGTGAAATTCGTCAAATCGAGGGTCAACGAATCGAGCGTTACGGCCCCGGTATAGTCGTAGGTGACGACACGATTGACGCCGTCGGTGAAGGCGATATTGACGTTGTCGCCCGACCCCGGCACGTTGGCCGGAATCCAATTGCCAGCCACGCTCCATTCGCCCGACAAGGCATTCCAACTGTCGCCCCGAGCCGAGAAAACCGGACATAACACCGCTGCGGCGGCCGCGATCAGGAGATGTGAACGCCGGAGTCTTCGCCCATACACAAATGGCTGTTTCATCCTCTCGCCTCCTCCTTCGCTCGTGCAAATGAAATGAGCGTTCGCCACGGGGACTATAACAGCATCCGTGGTCATTGATAACAGAAATTCTCAAAGTGAGTGGGAAATGCGGTGGTGATTCAGTGATAGAATGACGGCTGCGCGTGAAGATAAGGGGGGAATATGGAAGACTTCCTAGTCCGCCACTCCAGTAGTGATGACGAATAGAAAATCCAGGAAGATAATGATCAGAAGGAGGAGGAAGTAAGACCAGGCGCGGTCTGATGAGGTTGGTAGATACCTCAACATGTCCCTATTTTAGCAACGCGCCGACCTCAGGAAAAGCGAAAAATCGGCTCGATTTTAAGCGCCCCTGTGGCAACGGTTTGGAGAAAGATCGCCGCTCTTCCGCCCCAGCGGGCGGGGATTTGTAGCCACGAGTGAAGCGAGGCGAAACTCGTGGACTCGGATAAATCAGGGCAACGACCCCGGCGGTGGTCGAGGGGATGGGCCGCGCACAAAACTTCCCTCGCCCGCTCCGGGGCGAGCCACACTGCGCCGGCTTCCACGAGTTGCGCTGCGCTTCACTCGTGGCTACAAGCCTGCGCCACTCCGGGGCTAATCGCGGAAGTTTTCGTTACGTCGTAGCGGGGCGCTATTGATTCTCCGGCAGCGGCGACGGCGTTCCCTGCACGTAGTCCTCATTCAACTCCAGCCGCAGGTAATCATACACAACGCCCGTGTCGAGATCGCCCGCGGGGACGGTGAGGGTCATGGTGTTTTCACCTTGCTTGAGCAGCGACGCATCGAAGCCCAAGGCGCGCTGCTGCCATACGCCGGTGTCGGTGTTGTAGCGAAGGGCGTTGGTGGCCGTGGGGTGAACGGCGCCGACGTTTTGGCCGTTGACGCCGACGGCAAGCCCGCCGTTTCCATCGGCGCCGGCAAACGAGAACCGCATAATCGCCAGGCCGTGTTCGGGTTTGTCCATGTTGAATTTGATGGTCCAGGTATCCGCGCGGCCATGGCCGTAGACGCGCCACGGGCCGTTCTGATCGGTCTGGGGGTATTGGTCCAGAGACTCGGCCTTCACCCAACCGAATCGCTGATTGGCCGGGTCCTTGGCGGCGGGATTAATGTAGGCCGTGGACTCGCCATGCGGCACCTGCTCGAAGAACCAGTCCTTGCTGTAGTCGCTCTTGCCGACGGTGTAGGTGACGTCATTGGGGAAAAGAAGGGGATACCGCAGCACCCAGCCCCAGAGCCAGTAGTTGTCGCCGTCGCCCTTGAAGAATTTGCCGCCGGTCCGGTCGGGGTAGCCGATTTCCCAGACCTGCTTGCCGAAGCGCACGGGCTGCCAGGTCAGTTTGCCCAGGTCCAGGTCCTTGCCGGCTTCCACGGTGATGTTGGTCTGCGCGAACTCACCCAATACGCCATCGGCAAAGGCGTGCAGGGTATATGTCCCGGGGCGGACATTAGTGATGGTGAACTTGCCGTCGTCAGTTCCGTCGTTCCAGAACTGATAGTAATTGCCGTCGTGGGGCCAAGTGACCAGATTTCCATTGCCCGAGCGCAGCACGAATCCCCCTGCATTGCTGGTGTAATCGGGGTGAGACAGTCCGACGGTCAGGTGCGGCAGCTTGGTGCTGGACGCCTGCGGATCATCGAGGACAAATTGGCCGGTGACATTTCCGCGCTGATCCTTGTGGGGATAATCGACACCATTCACCCAGTCATACGGCCACTGTGCTCGTTCGGTCTTGGCCTGATCCAGCGCGTCCTGCCACAGGGCGATGGCGTTGTCATGCCATGCCGGCGGAACCGTGGGATTCCCGGCCGTTGCGTTGAGCGTGGCCAGGTCGGCATCCGTGGCGGTTTCCGAATCGGACAGCGCATTACAATAGACAAAAATCGGCCCGACCACTTTGTTCCACTCCTCGCCGGCCGGGACATTGCACCCCGCGCCGCCGGCGTAGTGGCCGGCGCACCAATAATCGAGAATGATCGGAGGGGGGTCGTTGTCGGAGTCAAAATGGCAGACCAGTTCCAGTTTGGACGCGCCGCCGGATAGGTATTCCGTCGTCGGGTTAATGAAATAAACGCCGATCTTATCTTTCGTGCTGGACCAGCCGTAGGCGGGAATCTTGTACTGCACGGCGTTGTAACTGTATTTGTGCTCGACGGAATTCTTGTAATAGCCGGTGCTCAGGATGCGCTGTTCCTTGGCGTGGACGACGACACCGGCGCCCCAGTCTGCCGGGGTGCATTCGAGCATGTTGCGATCCTTGTCCACCGAGATCCAATTGAAAGTCTTATTGAGCCGGGTGATGTAGCGGTTTTCCCCGAAACCGCCGGCCCCGTAGCTGGCTGGATGTGTGTAGCTGGCCCAGGCATAAATGCCGCTAGCGCCGCGCTGGAGGTCATAGCGGAGTTCAATGTCGATCCGGTTCGTTCCCGATCCCTTGATATCCACCTCGGCGCGCTCGCCGCCGTTTGTCGCCGGATCGATGGTGATCGTGTTGGTCAAGCGCGGCGAACCGCGCGGAGTGGATTCCCACGTTCCACCGTTGCCGCTCATGGTGTTGATGCCGTGAAAGACCAGCGATGGCATGTTGCCGGTGCCCTTGGCAATCGTCGCCTTGACGATGCCGTTATCGAGAATCCAGGCCTGCCCGATGTCTTTGACGGTCACGGGGGCGTTGACATCTGATTTGGCAACGACGACCGCCGCGTGCGCGGAATGCTGTGGCAATGCCAGTAGAAACGCGCCAGCAAGAAAAGCGGTAACGGCGAGTCCGTCAGACAATGATTTATACATCGCACATCCAACTGTAAAATTTACTTTCTGATCACCAATTACAATTACAGTCACTCCGGGCAGTCGTTGATTCGCCGAGCCGCTCTTATCCGCCTCGCCATGCCTGCGGTGAGCTACGTCGAACCGCAGGCATGGAGAGGGGACCAGAGAAGAATTCTAATTTTGGTGTTGTTCACAGTTCCTGCAGCCGCCACGTCGGTTAGGATACTCCCATGCTCGATCGTTTCAAAGGTCAATCCGCCGTGATCACCGGCGGCGCTTCGGGCCTGGGTTTTGGCATTGCCGCTCGATTGGCGCAGGAAGGGGCGCGCGTGAGCCTGTGGGATTGCGATCGGCCGGCACTTGCCGCGGCGCAAGCGCGAATAGCGCAGTCGCACGCGGTTGCCGTTGATATCGTCGATGCCCGGGCCGTGGAAGACGCCGCAGCCGAGACCGTCAAGGAACTTGGCGGCATTCACGTCCTCATCGCCAGCGCCGGCATTTCCGGAATGAACGCCCGCCTCTGGGAGTACCCACTGGAAGAGTGGAACCGGGTCATTCAGATCAACCTGACCGGCCTGTTTCACTGCAACCGCGCGGTGGTGCCGTGGATGCTCAAGGGCGACTATGGCCGGATCGTTAACATTTCCTCTATTGCCGGCAAGGAAGGTAACCCCAACGCCGCCGCATACAGCGCCAGCAAAGCGGGCGTGATTGGCTTGACCAAATCTCTGGGCAAAGAGCTTGCCGAAACGAACATCCGCGTGAACTGCCTTACGCCGGCCGCGGTAAAGACGCCGATATTCGAACAATTATCACCGAGCCACATCGACTTCATGTTATCCAAGATTCCCCTCAAGCGATTCGGCACGGTCGATGAAGTGGCCGCGCTGGCCTGCTGGGTAGCGAGCCCCGAATGTTCATTTACGACCGGCGCGGTTTTCGATCTGTCCGGCGGGCGCGCGGTTTATTAAAACGACAGACGGCGTGGGTTGGTATTGAACTGAACTGACGCTCGCGGAGTCCCTTGACGACACAAACCATCGGCAAATCCGCCTTGGACCGCGCCCGGCATAAGGCTTATCTGCGCCTGCTGTCGATTCTGCTCTGCTGTTACGTCATCGCCTACATCGACCGCGTCAATGTCTCGCTGGCCAAGCTGACCCTGTCCAAGGACCTGCCCGCGTTCAACAATGATGTCATCGGCACCGGCGCGGGCATTTTTTTCCTGGGCTACTTTCTCCTGGAAATCCCCGGCTCGCTGATCGTTGAAAAATGGAGCGCCCGCAAATGGATCAGCCGCATCATGATCACCTGGGGCATCGTCGCCGCGATGACGGCCTGGGCGATAACACCGCATCGGTTTTATTTGGTGCGATTTCTGTTGGGGCTGATGGAGGCCGGGTTTTTCCCCGGCGCTGTCATCTACCTGACGCATTGGTTTACCCGCCGCGATCGCGCGCGAGCGCTCTCGTGGTTTTTGCTCGGCTCGTCCGTCGCGCAGATTCTCAGCCCCAAGATTTCCAATTATTTTTTAGGCTTGGGAACACTTGCCCACCCCGGCCCGCTCGGGTTGGCCGGGTGGCAGTGGCTCTACATTGCGTGGGGAATACCGGCAGTGGTCATCGGCTTCGTCGTATTGTGGCAATTGCCCGATTATCCGCATCAGGCCAAGTGGCTGAGCGAGGAAGAGAAACTTGCCATGGAAGGGGCG
>JBEKYH010000308.1:0-6369 GCA_049511115.1 Tepidisphaeraceae bacterium
ATATAAGTGCCCCAAGTGCGGCCGCGAGATGATCAAACGCCGCGGCCGCTTCGGCGAATTCCTCGGCTGCACCGGTTATTCCGTGAAGAACGCCGACGGCAAGCCAAGCTGCGACGTTATCATCAATCTCGACAAGGAAGGCAAGCCGCTGCCGCAGAAGACGAAGATCGTCACGCCCGTGAAGTGCGAAAAATGCGGCAGCCCGATGATCCTGCGCGACAGCAAGCGCGGCCCGTTCCTTGGCTGCTCGAGCTTTCCCAAGTGCCGGGCCACGCGCCAGGTTGCCAAGTTGGAAGGCGAAAACCTCAAGATCATCGAGCAGTTGATCCCCGCCCTCAAGGAAGGCGGCGAAAAGGCCGCCGAAATGGCCGCGAAACTCAACGGCGGCGTCGCCCCGACCGTCAACGGCAACGGCAAAGCCGGCCCCATCGCCACCGACATCGACTGCGACGAATGCGGCAAGCCCATGGTCATCCGCGAAGGCCGCCGCGGCAAATTCCTCGGTTGCAGCGGCTATCCCAAATGCCGCAACACCGCCGAAGTCCCCGCGAAATTAGTCGAAGAACTGGCCGCCAATGCCAACGGCAACGGCAAGGCCGCCAACCACGCTGAGAAGGAAGTCGCACCACTGCCGGAAGATGTGCCGGTGGAGGAGTGATTCCGCGGGCAAGATACGGGATCAATTTGCAAGTTCAGGGTTGGCGTTCTTCGCGTCTCATTGAAGAGCTATAATGGTGATCTAAGGAATCTGTCTATGAGCAGCACTGAACTCGAAAAACGCCTCACGGCCGTCGAGCGGGGGCTTGCTCATTTGACAAATAAACTGGACGCTGCGCCGGCGTCCCAGGACATGAACGGCTGGATCGACCAAATCCACGGCACCTTTCAGAATGACGCCTCCTACCGCACTGCCGCGCGACTCGGACGCCAATGGCGCAAATCTCATGGCGCGGGTTCCGTCAAAGCGAATAAAGCCGCTTCTAAATGATCATCCTCGACACGGACGTGTTTAGCTTGATGGAGCTGCCTGACTCCGCGGAGTACGCGCGCCTCGATCTCGAATAGCGCAACTCGATCCTCCACAGCCCGTCGCCACAACTGTGATTACTTATGAAGAACAGTGCCGGGGCCGTCTGGCCGCGGTCGGCAGTGCCCGCACGGAACGCCGTCTAGTGGAGGCTTATTCCCACCTCCGGCAGCACATCCTGAATTATCGCCAGATTCCGGTGGTTCAATTCGACGATGCCGCCGCCGCAACAGCCATTGCGCTTCAGCGATCCAAACTGCGACTCGGTACGATGGATCTTCGCATCGCGGCCATCGCCCTAACACATCAGGCCCTGCTTCTTTCGCGAAATCTACGCGACTTCCAGAGAATTCCCGATCTGCGCGTTGAGGATTGGACCAAGCCGTAATTCGCAACCGCGTACCCGAAGCGAAGAAAGAGGCCCGATAACCGATTCCCCCTACCTCCGACGTTTGCATTTTGTCACTTTTTTCTGTTATTTTATCGTTCCTTGCCGATGTCACCCGGTGGGGGCTTATGAAACTATTCACCCGCACACAGCCTGCTCCGCGACTCTCCCTCGATGGCGTTCCGGATTTTCTCGCCGAACTGGCCGAGATCGCACCGCTGCACGCGCACCAGACGCATCGCTTCCCCAGCCCCTGCGGCGCCTGCCGCGGGTTCGTGCAATTCGGCCATTGCCCCGCCGGTCTAGTGACCGTTCATCGCATCTGGACGCTTGCCCCCGGCCAGGGTCACGGCTCGGCCATGCTCCAAACGATCTGCGGCCTCGCCGATCGGCATGGCATCCACATTCACCTCAAGGCCCTGCCATTTGGGAATAAGCCTTACCCCCTCACGCGCGATGGGCTGCTTGATTGGTATCGCCGCCACGGATTTGAGGGGACGCACAAGAAGCTGATCCGCACGCCCCGCCGCGCTGCGTGAAGCGTTAGGGCGCGGCTGGACGTGTCTGGGCGCCGGCTCCGGAAAGAACCCACACCTTCAGCGTCTTGTCATCCGAGCCGGAGATTGCGGTCTTCCCATCGGGCGAGATTGCCACGCTGTTGACGCAGTCGTCGTGGCCGGTGAAGGTGCGAATCACTTTTCCGCTGGCCACGTCCCACAGCTTCAAAGTGCCGTCATCGCTCCCCGAAAGGGCGGTTTTGCCGTCAGGGGAAAAAACGGCGCACTCGACAACATCGGTGTGCCCGTTGAACGTGCGGATTTCCTGACCGCTGTTCACGTCCCACAGCTTCATGGTCTTATCGTCGCTGGCCGACAGCACGGTATTGCCGTCCGGCGAGAACGCCACGCTCTCAACTGAATCGGTATGGCCCGTGAACTCGTGCAGTTCCGCCCCGGACGCGACATCCCAGCGGATCATCGTTTTGTCGTCGCTCCCCGACATTGCAATCGTTCCGTCGGGTGAAAAGGCCACGCAATTGACCGCTTCGTCGTGACCTGGGTAGGTGCGAATCTCGTCTCCGGTGGCCACATCCCATAGCTTGAGCGTATTGTCGTCGCTGCCCGACAACACCGTTTTCCCGTCGGGCGAGAATGCCACGCAATTCACCGAATCATCGTGGCCTTTGAACGTGCGGATTGTCTGGCCGGTGGCAACGTCCCACAGCCGCAGCGTGTTGTCGTCGCTGGCCGAAATTACGGTCTTGCCATCAGGAGAAAATGCCACGCCGTTCACCGAATCGTCGTGCCCGGTGAACGCGCGAATCTCCCGGCCGCTGGCGACATCCCACAGCTTGAGGGTGTTGTCATCGCTGCCGGAGAGCGCGGTCTTCCCATCGGGAGAAAACGCAACGCTATTCACACAATCGTCATGGGTGAACGCCGGTTGCGTTGCCGGAGTCGTCTGGGCCAACACCGTGGGGACAACCGCGAAAAAAATGCAGACGAGATTGAGGAATCCCGCCCGCTGCGTGAGCATCACCGGATTTTACCGGGGCCGCCGGTGAGCGGCAAACGCACGAAGACAATCCGTGGCGCCGAATTGGTCCAGCGGAAAAAATCATTGACATCAATTCCCAGTCTGTCTATTATTAAACCCATGGACGCCATCCACGGCGACAAACTCCGCGGCCACCTGGAAATGCTTATCCTCGCTTCGCTCGAGCGCGGCGAAGCCCACGGCCTGGAAATCCTGCGCCGCCTCGAGGCGGGCGGGTGCGGCCTTTTGAAATTGCGCGAAGGTTCCCTTTATCCGGCCCTTTACCGCCTGGAATCCGCCGGCGAAATCGCCGCCGACTGGGAGACCCAGCCCCACGGCCGGCGCGGGGCGCGCGGCAGAATCTACCGCCTCACGCCCAAAGGAAATCGCAAACTGCAAAAAGGCCGCGGCGAATGGCGTACCTTCGTCACGACGCTGGGAACCCTGCTTGGAGTGCCGGCATGAAACAGTCATTCAACGAAATCCGCTTGATGCAAATGCAGGCCGTCGAACGCATCGTGCGCCCCGTCCGCGCTGGACCGGCGCGAAAACGCAAAATGCGCGAGGAACTGCTGGCCCACCTCACGGTCATCTACGAGGAGGAGCAGGCCCGACTGAATGATCCAGCCGCGGCGGTGCCGGCCGCGGCGCGGCGATTGGGTCCGCCCGCCGAATTAACACGGGAATTGAACGCATCTTTGCCTTTCCTGGAACGCCAGGCTTACCGCTTTGACCGCTGTTTTGGCTGGCGGCCTCCCGAATCCGCGGCGCGATTTATGGCGCGCTTCGCGGTCCAGTTGTTCCTGCTCATCGCCGCGTTATCTTGCCTCGACGCCGCCGTATATGTCGGTCGATGGGGCTGGGACCGCGCTGTCTTGTTCACGGTGCAGCCCATCCTCACCATGGCCGTCGGCTCGCCCACCCTGTTTTTACTCGGCCTCCTGTATTTCAAGATGCGCGACTCCATCTGGGGCGCGTTCGGCAGCCGTCAATCGACCCCGCTCGCCGCGTTGCTTTGCATTCCCTTTGCTGGCCTCATAACCATTGGCGGCGTCGCCTACATGGCGATTTCGACATCAGATTGGAACCTGGCTTTGGAAAGCATTTCCCCCTGGCTCGGGCTGGGCATCCTCACGGCGGGTGAATGCTTTTTACTGGCCTGGTTTTATGGCCGCACCGAAATCGCCGACGCCGTCTGGGCGTGTCTGGATATTGAGCCTTCGGACCCGCAGGTGGCGGGGGATTGAACCGTATCTGGTGCCCTGAATGCGGAGTGCGCATTGCCGCGGATGTGCCGGCGCGCCGCCATATGGTAGATTAATCTGATGCCGGAACTTTCCCGTTTCTTTGACATCTACCGTGTCCAATGGTTCAAGATCGAAGCCCCCTATACGCTGCGCGTCGGCTTCGACGATGGTGTCGAGCAGCTCATCGATTTTCGGCCGGTTCTCGCGGGCCAGTTGTTTGGCCCGCTACGCGACTTGACCGTATTCAATCAAGTGCGGATTGATCCCGAAGTCCACACCCTGGTTTGGCCAAACGGCGCGGACTTCGACCCCGCCACTCTCCATGATTGGCCCAAACAGGCGGCCGCGATGGCTGCGCTGGCCAAAACCTGGGACCTCAGCCCCGCCTGATCGCCTTCCTCCGCATTTTCTTCCTCAGCGTCTCGGCGTTCAATCCTCCTGCCGCGCACCAAAAACGTCTCTTTGCCGATTCGTTCCCAATCAAGTACGCCGCATTCCCCGCTCCCGCGCCTTGCAGCCGCGCCAAAGCGCGGATACGTTCGCGCCCATGTTGCTTCGCACGCCGTTCTACGACTTCCACGTCTCGGCCGGGGCGCGGATGGTCGAGTATGCCGGCTGGGAAATGCCGATCCTTTATCGGGGGATCGTTCAGGAGCACACCCACACGCGCTCGGCCGCGACGCTGTTTGACGTTTCCCACATGGGCCGCCTGCGCTTCAGCGGCGCGGATGCTCTTTCCTTTCTCGACCGCGTCCTCACGCGAAACGTCGCGGCGCAGCAAATCGGCCAGAGCCGTTACAGCCTGGTTTGCAACGAAAGCGGCGGCGTGCTCGACGACGTGATCGTGAGCCGCGATGAAAAAGACTGGCTCATTGTCTGCAACGCCACCAATCGGTTGAAACTGCTCGAACATTTCAAAACCATCGCCGCCAAGGGCGATGTGGTGATTGACGACCAGACGCAAAGCACCGCGATGATCGCCGTCCAGGGTCCCGCCGCGATTGAGCGCCTCGCCAACGTCCTCCCCATCGACATCAAGGCCATGCCGCGCTATACCTTCGAGACGGCCGAAGCCATGTTCATGAAATTCTCCGTCTTTCGCAGCGGTTACACCGGCGAAGACGGCGCGGAAATCATTCTCTCGGCGCGGAGCGCCTCATTGGCCATGAAAATGCTCGGCGGCCGCTTGGTGCGGCCCGACTCGACTCTCCAGCCCGGCGGCCTGGGGGCGCGCGACACGCTTCGCCTGGAAGCCGGCCTCCCGCTCTATGGCCACGAACTGAGCGAAATGCTCGATCCCCTCTCCGCCGGCCTGGGCTGGGCCGTCGATTTGAAGAAGGATTTTCTCGGCGCCTCGGCCCTGCGCATTATCGCCGAAGCCAGGCCCAAGCGCAAACTCGTCGGCCTGGAACTCGACGGCCGGCGCATCGCCCGGCAGGGCGCCCGCGTCCACGTGGACGGCCACCCCGTAGGCGAAGTGACCAGCGGCACCTTCGCCCCGACCCTGCAGCGCAGCATCGCCATCGCCTATGTGGACCTCGAATACGCCGCCGAACAGGCCGCCGTTTCAGTCGATCTGTCCGGTATCAGCGTCTCGGCTAAAGTCGTGAAGCTGCCCTTCTACAAACGGCCTAAAACCTGACGCGACCTGATTATTTACTCGATCATTTTCCGACGGAGGACCCCATGCCCAGCAGCGAAGAGGATTTGAAGAAAGCCTACAAGGCCTTCAAGAAGCGCCTGAAACTCACCCGCCTCGACGAGGAATCCAAAATCGGCCACGGCCCCTTGAGCGGCACAGGCCAGAACAAAATCGTCTCCATGCAGCCGCCGCTGGGCTTCGGCAAGGAAATCTGGGAAGAACTCGTCGAGCGCGGCTACCTCCGCCGCGACGGCGTCGGCTTCTACGAACTCATCGAAGGCAAAGGCTGGTAATGACCCGCAGCCCCTTCGACCAAATCAAGAAAAATGAACGCTGAGGCACGGAGGCGCTGAGGACGAAAATGCGGAGGAATTCAGAAATGTCTTTTGAATTCCTCGTCTTTCCTACCTCAGCGCCTTCTATGAAGCCGAGTTTGTCAAGCGGGGAGGCGTATCGAGCAGGTCGATTTCTTCAGCCTTCTATCCAGTGCTCACGCGACGGGCGGTGAAGCCGTTGTTCGCGGGCCTAT
>JBEKYH010000309.1:0-6364 GCA_049511115.1 Tepidisphaeraceae bacterium
GCTACGCGATCGTGATGTTCTCATCCAGGTAAACGTCCTGAACCGCGTTGAGCAGCTTGGCTCCATCGGCCATCGGCTTCTGGAACGCCTTGCGGCCGCTGATGAGGCCCATGCCGCCGGCGCGCTTGTTGATGACGGCGGTGCGGACGGCTTCGGCGAGGTCGCCGGCGCCTTTGCTCTCGCCGCCGCTGTTGATCAACGGGCTGCGGCCCATGTAGCAGTTGGCCACCTGATAGCGGCAAAGCTCAATGGGATGCCCGCCCTTGCCGTGCTCATCAGACTGGGTCAGTTCGGTGTAGACGCGCTTGTCAAATTTGCCGTAGCTGCTGCCGCCGGTGTTGAGGGCGTCGTATCCGCCGTTGGTGGTGGGGAGCTTTTGCTTGATGATGTCGGCCTGAATGGTCACGCCAAGGTGATTGGCCTGGCCGGTCAGATCGGCGGCGACATGATAATCGGTGGTCTTGCCGTCGGCACCCTTGATCTTGAACTTGTCATTGCGGAGGTAGCACCAGAGCACGGTGAACATCCCCAGCTCGTGGGCCTGGGCGAACATCTCTGATACTTCGTCAATCTGGCGGCGCGATTCGGCGGAGCCGAAATAAATCGTCGCGCCGACGGCGACGGCGCCCATGTCGAAGATCTGCTTGACATTGCCATAGAGCGTCTGGTCGGCGGTGTTGGGATAGGTCAGGAGTTCGTTGTGATTGAATTTGACGAGGAAGGGAATCTTGTGGCAGTACTTGCGGGCCACGGAGCCAAGCACGCCGAACGTGGAGGCCACCGCGTTACAGCCGCCTTCAATGGCGAGCTTGACGATGTTTTCCGGATCAAAGTAAGCCGGATTGGGAGCAAAGCTGGCTCCGGCGCTGTGCTCGATGCCCTGATCGACGGGCAGGATCGAGACATAGCCGGTGCCGCCGAGGCGCCCGGTGTTGAGGAGCAACTGGAAATTCCGCAGGACGTTCAGCGGACGATCCGTGGAGGACATAATGCGATCGACAAAATCCGCACCCGGCAGGTGCAGCATGTCTTTCTTTACGCCCTTGGCGGTGTAGCTCAAGAGAGCTTCCCCGTCGGGTCCGAGCAGATCGGCTAGTTTTCGATGGTCAGGCTGTGTGGCGGCCATGTTTGTCTCCTAAGAATGTGTTGGCGACGGATAGTGTAAACGGAGCGGTTCTATTTGCAACGGAGAACCGATGAAAACAAAGCACCGTGCGGGGGCGAATCCGATGGTGCCCCCCCTTTTCAATGTCGGATGAAGCTTACTGAATCTTTTGTGCCGTTCCCATTTCGTCGTCAATTCGTCGAATCAGAGCCCAGTCGTTTTTGTAATTGACCGGCAGGAATTTGGTCTGTTTTGCCCCGCTGAAGACCAATTCCAACGGCGTGCCTTTCCAGTCGAAAGTTGATAATGCGTCCTTGATTTTCGCAGCCAGGTCGGGTTTTAGGTTATAGACGTATCCCAGTGCGGCAGTGGGAAACTGCTCGCTGGTGTAAATCACTCGATACTGCTGGGGCTTGATCTTTCCAGCGGCAATTTCACGGCTGACCATATCCTCGGCGACCGCGGCGGCCTCATACTTACCCGAGGCGATCCCCTCGATGGAGGCCTCGTGGGAACCGGAATAACGAAGCAATACGTCGGTCAGCGGCTGAAGGCCCAAGTCCGATCGGAGCATGACGAGGGGGGCTTTGTATCCGCTGTTGGAGCCTATTTCGGTGAGCGTCAGTTCGTGGCCGCGCAGGTCGCGGGCCGATTGGATCTCGCTATTGGTGGGCACGATGATGACCGTCCGCGTCATGGCGTTGCCTTCGGCAGTGGGGATGGCGCAGACGGGGACAAAACCGCAAAGGTTAACGGCGGTTGGAACACTGCCCGTGTTGAAACCGGCGACATCGAGTTGGCCGTCGCGCATTGACTTGAGCAGATCGTTGGCCCCGACCAGCATTTTGTATTCCACCGGTTTGCCCGTGATCTTTGACAGGTACGCCATAAACGGCTGCCAGGCCGCTTTCTGCTTGGCTGGGTCGTCTTCTTCGATATAGGCGAATCGAATCACTGGCGGATCGACCAATTGCGATGGGTCGGTCGGTGGATCCGCGACAAGATTGCCGTCCGCGTCGTGGAACTTGGGGTCGAGCGTGTGCGTTGAGGGCGTGCCGAATCCCAATATCCTGTTGTTAACGGCGAGGTCCGTAAAGGGCGTGACCCGGTAATGAAACGTCCATAGCGCTCCCGCGATGCCGGCAGTTATAACAACGGCCAACAAGAGCAGAATTGCCGGATGGGTTGATTTTCGGCCTTGGTTCGGGGATGAAGCGGCTGCGGACTCAGGTTCGGCCATGTTGAAATCCTTGAAAGACGGCAAGTGGCGCGGGTAGTCTCAAGCGCGCGGCCGCATCTTATCACCGTGCCATGGAGGTTTGCCAGAATAATCCGGTGCGGAAGTATGACGGCAGTAGGGTCGCGCTGGTGCGGCGCGAGGGAAGATGATGCCATTCAAGGCTGAGTCGATGCCGCCCGAGGCGTTTTTCGCCAATGGGTGTTGGCTCCGGCCTGTAATACGAACGCGGGTTGGTCGTCGGCGATGAAGATTTTGCCGCCGGCATCGAAGTCGATTCTGACGATCCCGGGCTTTTCGCGCCAGGGGGACTGGTCGTCGTTGCCGAAGTAGGTGCACCACCAGTTGCCGGCTTTGTCCTTGAAGTATCCGCCGCCGGCGCCGCAGGGGACGGCTTCGTGAATCTTCGTGTATGGGCCGGCGATATTGTCCGCGATGCCGGCGATGCTGCTGTAGCGGCCCTGGTAGGTGTCGGCGGCGGTCAGGTAGTAGCGGCCATTGGCCTTGAACATGGCCGCGCCTTCGTGGCCGATGCGGGTGGGGCCGCTTGATTTGGGGTCGGCGACGATCTGGGCGCGGATGGGCGGGCCGTCGAATGCGGAGAGATCGCTTTTCATGAGATGGAGCGTGCCGCCGGCGCCGTTGGTGAAATAGATTTTGCCGTCGTCGTCTTCAAAAACGGTCGCGTCGATGCCGCCGGTCAGGGGGCGATCGGAGGCGACGGGGTTGATGTAGGGACCCTCAGGTTTGCCGGTTTTGCTGACGAGGAGACCGGTGCCGCCGCCCTGGCCGTTGGCGCCGCCGTTCAGGCAATAGGCGATCACAAAATTGTGGCCGACATAGTGAATCTCCGGGGCCCAGACGTAGCGGAATTGCTTCTCCCAGGTGCCGTCGCGATCGACGCTCCAGACCAGGCCGAGGTAATCCCAGGTCTTGAGATCAGCGGAGCGGTAAAGCTCAACGCCGTCGTTGAGGTCCCAGATGTTGTCGCCGGTGGAACCAGTCATGTAGTAGAAGCCGTCGTCGGCGAGGCAGATGGAGGTGTCGCGAATATGCACATCCCAGATCGGGCGCAGGGGCGGGAGCAGGCCGTTGGCGACGGCAGTGCCGAGGGCGCGTTTGCCGAAGTCGAGCCATCCGGGTTTGGGATCGGGGCCGCGATACATGACGCCTTCGCGGCCGGTGCGATAGCCGCCGTAGCCGGTGCCGATGACGGGCTGGCCGGGGCCGGAGACGCCGGAATAATCGGCGGCTGGGCCGGATTTGGTGGGCAGCGAGCGCGGGCCGGGGGCGCGGACGATGCCGGGGATCTCAGGATTTGGCGGGCGCGTCTGGCCGACGGTCGGGTCGGATTGTGCCATTGCGCATTGGCAGGCCAGGAAGGTCAGGGCGCAGAATAATACAAATCGCAATCGCGGCGGGGAGTTGAACATTGTCGAGACAGCATATCCGCGCGGATGGTTTTGCGCGTATGCCAATGTCGCTCTTAGGAATATCCGTTTTGGAAGATCATCGCCGACGCGTTTTTGATGCGCCGATGCGGCGATTGAGAATTTATCCTGAGTCTCATCAGGGGTTCCCCGAATGGAAGCCGGTGCGCGGGGGCGCATACTCTTTTCTCGGTGGCGCAGGCGTGCCGAAGCTAAGACGTTAGTCGATGCTAGAAATTTGTTACGCGAGCGCGACCCAAAGCAAACAGGAGGACTTGTTATGAGCAGCTTACGAAGGAAACTGGTTGTGACTGTTGCCGTGAGCGCGATGAGCATCGGCCTGGGTCTGCCGCTGGCGATGGGACAGGTCGGGCCGAATAACCCCAATGCGGCGCCGGGAAGTCCGGCGAATCCGGTGAATCCGGGCGGGCCGATGAATCCGGCTAATCCGACTCCGGCAGCGCCGGCGCCGGGAGGCTCGAACAATCCGGGCAATCCGGACGTGCCGGCGCCGGGGGCGCCGTCCAATCCGGTGACGCCGAATCAGCCGCCGGGAGGAGAGCCGGTTCCGCCGAATCCCAATACGCCGCCTCCGGGGATACCGGCAATTCCGGGCAATCCCAATACGCCGCCGGGGATACCGGACCTGCCCAGCAATCCCAATGGGCCGGGGAATCCAGGGAATCCTAATTCGCCGAATAACCCGGGGCCGACGGGTTCGGGCGCAGGCAATGGCGGCGCGGCCGTGCCGGGTAATGGCGGTGTGAGCGGAAGCCCTGGACCGGGCGCTGGTGGCAGCAATGCTGGAGGGAGCGGTGCTCCCGGCGGAGGCGCTGGCGCGGCAGGTGGGGCGGCTGGCGGCGGCGCGGGGGGCGGCGGCGGGGCTGGTCACTGACCGGCGGCCGTTCCTGTGATCGAGTAAGTCAATTGATTGTTCGGGCACGGATAGGCACCAAGCCGCTCCCCGCGGCGGGGAGCGATCCGTGCCCGGCTTTTTGGAATTTTGGCAACCTGGAGTTCATGGGGGAGGGGAGGTTTGGAACAGTTTGGAACAGTTTGGAACAGTTTTGGGGTGTTTGATGTTTAGTGGACGGTAAACGGGGGCGTTTCGGCCGAGCCAGGCCACCGGGCGGCAGGTATTTTTATGCGAATGCCGGTGATTTTTGGCGCCCATTCGTGGTAAAATCAATGGATGGCAACACCGGGGACAGTTGACGTGCCCTTGACTCTTCACCTCTCGCAAGAGACCCAGGAGAAACTCGCGCTCCAGGCGGCCGCAAATGGAACCGACGTGGCCGGTTATGTCTCGAAGATCGTGGAAGAGACCACGCGCAAGCCCTTTTCGCTCGAAGAGATCAGTGGCCCAGTGTACAAACGATTCCTCGAAAGCGGCACTACGGACGATGAGCTTTCCGAGGAATTAGAGCGGGGCAAGCATGAGCTTCGTGCCGAGCGCCGGGCGCGGCAGGCTTCGTGAGTTCTGCGCGGCCACGAGTCGTGTAGGACTGCAATATCTACGTACAGTCTCTCATCAATATCAACGGCCCCGGCGGTCGATGTGTGCGGAAAGCTCAATCGGGCGACGTGGCGCTTTTTGTGACCGCGTTCGTTCTCAACGAAATTCGGGAAAGCCACCGGAAAATTCCGGGCAAATACGGTGTCACCAGAGAGCAGGCGGAGGCGCTGGCGGCGGGGATAGCGACCATTGCAACCGTCATCGTTCAGGTCCCGATTGTTTTCACGTACCAGCGCGACCCCGACGATGCTCATTACGTGAATCTGGCCGTTGCCGCGCAGGCCGATCTTATCGTCTCCCGTGACAAGGATCTTCTGGACTTGGCGAACCCAGCGCGGTCGGAGTCACTTGAGTTTCATCGCCGGTTTCCAACGCTGCGAATTTTAGAACCGGTGCAGTTCCTTCGGGAGCTGGATGCCGCTCGAAAGGAGTAGAAACCATCGGCGTCCCCACCGCGAATCGGTTTTCATGAACGGGAACATAGGAATTGCCTTTTTATCTTCACAGGAGTCCGACAGTGAATTCGTCGAAGTAGATGGTCGTTCCGAAAATGCAACTGGCATTTAATTAATCCGCCTTTACGGCGTCCGGTCGTGTGGTTGGGATGGCGCGATTATCGCTTGAGGTCCGCCCAGATTTGGCGCGAGACCTGGGCGGCTTCGCGGCTGGAGTCGAGTTCTATGGAGGCGGTTTCACGCTCGGAACGGCGGCGTTTGCGGTCGAGGTCGGCATCTTGTTTGATCTCGTCGGGGTCGGTGAGGCGCGGGGCGGCGGGGGAGAGGATGCCCATTCCTTTGAGCAACTGCATGGCCAATTTTGCGTCGCCGTTTTCGACGGCTTGGTAGACGGCGTCGGCGGCTTTGTCGGTGAAGGTGAGCAGGCGGGCGCGGCAGCTTTTTTCCATCTCGTCCTGCCATTGGTTGAAGGCGGCCTGGAAGACGGGGTCGGTGCGGAGCCAATTGTAGATGGTGGTGCGGCCGACGCCGGAGGAGCGGGCGGCTTCGGAGATGGATTTGCCGCTGAGGATCAATTCAAGGGCGGCCCGCTGGGGGGCAGGGAGGGCGGCGAGGTCGGTT
>JBEKYH010000310.1:0-6334 GCA_049511115.1 Tepidisphaeraceae bacterium
GTTGTATTTTCCGCCGACGTAAAACTCGCTGCCGTTAATCGTGAGCGCGGCATGGACGTACTGCCCGGTGAGGGAGTTGGGGAAGTTCTCGCTACCGGAAATAACCGTTGAGGCATTGAGGGAGGCAGGCCCGCTCAAGAGGTTTACTTCGCCCAGGAGGGCGTTCTCCGTGCCGTCGGTGTTGTGAGGCGTCGTACCGGGAGGATTCTGCACCGGATCATACCCAGCGAAGGCGATCCACTGGCCATTTGGGGAAATATCCAGGTTTCCTTCGTGAGACGAGGCGTTGGCGCCCGGCAAGGTCATTTCAGGCACGGCCAACGTGCCGACGTAATAACCCGACTGGGAATACTCATCGATATACGTGTTGACTTCGCCGCCGAAATCGGCGCCGGTTTCGCCGTCGGAATTATTAACATCGCCGCCGCGCATCACGAGATAATCGCCCGGCGTGAACTGGACGATCGGGGCATCGGCGCGGACCATCGACGGCAGAGAAACGGCCGAGGCGGCCGCGACCAGGGCGGTCCAATTGTAAAGCGAACGCTTGCATTTTGTCATGGTTGACTCCAGTAGGTCAGACGACATCACATGGCTTGCTGAACAGACCCCTCACTCCGAGCAAATCCCGCTAATAAAGCGGCACCTGAAATGGATCCCAGATGATTTTGTTCGGCAGATTGCCGGCGCTGTTTCCCTGCGACAGAGTAAACCCGCTGGTGTCGGGGTTCAGTTCCGAACGGCTGTACCAATCGACATGCCCGTCGGCGAAGAGCAGATACCCGCCCTTGCGATGCCGGTAGGCGAAACCGGTCCAGGTTGTCTTGCCGGCGGCGATGTTGCTCGTATAGGCGGGTGTGCACTCGTTGAGGGCCATCAACTTCTCGACGAGAAGAACCGTGATGGAGCTTTGGCGGATTTGCGAAATCTTCAGCAATCCACTGCCGGCGGAGGTTTTGTCGATCGTCCAATTGTTGATATTGGCCAGACTGTTGTCGATTTTGGAGTTGTATACATAGCACCAGTAAACGTGGGCGCAGACATTTTTCGATGTGGCGACCGGCCGGAAATTGGGATCGATGCTGGACATGTATTCCGGTTCGGAGCCGGGAGGATTGCCCCACATCTCAAAGGTGCCGTCGGCGTTGCAGACATCGAGCGTGGAAGTGGCCGGACCGGCGGCGGGGCAGACCATGATGTTGTTATTGGCGTAGCTGGCCAGCGGGTTGATGCCGGGACCCGTAAGTGTGATGTCGGCGGCGGTCGTCGTTGGAAATGTGCATCCCGCGCCAACCTGGAGCTGATAATAAGAGGACCTGCCGATTTCTTTAAGAACCGCGTTGGGCCAGTAGGCGGAATCATCCCACGGGGCGACGGGGCGATTCTGGGAATAGCCGTCGCTGTGGCCCGACCAGGGAAGATACTGTTGGTAATCGCTCGCATACTGCATGAAGCCTGTCGCGAGTTGCTTGAGATTGCTTTGGCATTGAACGGCCTGCGCCTGGGCGCGCGCCTTGGCGAGGGTAGGAAGAAGAATGCTGATGAGGATTCCAATTATTGCGATTACAACCAATAGCTCAATCAGCGTAAATGCCCTGTTGGGGCCGGCGTCAGCGTAACGGCAGGCACGCGCATCCATGCGGGGAGATTCTTTGCTTTTCATCATTGTCTCGCTCAGCAACACTTCTCCCAATCACCGCTTCCATTGAAACGGTGGCGTGGCTTATTCAACCACGCCACCGGGAGAATCGTTCTGGACCTCAGGCGCCTGAGAGGCGGCCGGAGTCCTAAGCTTTGCGTCGGCGACGACCCAGAAGGGTCAACGCGCCGAGGCCGAGAATTCCCACGCTGGCCGGCTCGGGAACCGCGACCGGCGGGGCAAGGGCGATGCCGTAGAATGCCTCGTTGGTCGGAGCTGAGACGGCCAGATTGAAGGCGTTGCTGGGGATGACGCCGTTGTACCCGGTTTCATCGGTGTACGTGTAAATGCCGTTGCTGCCGGAAACGGTCAGATCGACCCAATTCGGATTGCTGGGGTCGGGCGTTGCGATCAGGCCGGTGGGGTTAACCACATCGTTGGTGTTGAGGCTGACGTCCGTTTGATTCACCCAGGTAGTGCCGTTGTAGTAATATTTGACGATGCCGGGCGTGCCCTGGTCGCCGATGGTGTACAGCACGTTGAGGCCGTTCTGGGTGCTGGAGTCGCCGGGGAGATCCAGGAGCGCCAACGCCGAGGCGGACTGCCCGCCGGGATAATTGCCGAGCTGGGTATTGTTGCTGAGGCTCGTGCCCAGGTTGGTCGTCGGTTCGCCGGTGCTGATCTGATAGGGGCCATGGTTTCCGACGGAGCTGGAGCCGGTGCCGCCGTAGAGTTGACCGTTCGCGGCAATAATATCGCGCCAGTCGGCGAAGCCTTCGATGGTCGTGGTGGTCGCGGTTGAGCCGGTGCCCGACACGTAAGCCAAGCCGCCGTTGGAAGTAGCGGCGGTGGCGGCGTATTTGCCGAAGGTATAGAACTCGTTGCCGTCATTTGTGTAGGCGCCTCTGATGTAAGGAGCAGAGCTTCCCGGCCCGTAGGAATTGACGACGGTAGAAGTGTTCAAAGAGCTTGCCGAATTGCCGATGACGCCGATGACGGGCTGGTCGGCCCCGGCTGCGGCATTGTCATCCGGAGAACCCACGGCCACCTGGTATCCCGCAAAAGAGAGCAATTGGCCGTTGGTCGAGAGACTGAGCACGCCCTGGTGCTGAAAGTCACCGATGCCGGGAATGGTCAAGGCGTTGGAACCGGAAGAGGGAACGTCGACGGTGCCGATATAGGATCCAGATGTTGTGTATTCATCCAGATAGAGCGAGACCTGAGTGTTGATGCTGGTGGTATCGGGATTGGTTGCGTCGCCGCCGCGAAGGACTACCAAATCGCCGGGGGTAAAGCTGGTAATTAAAGTATCGGCGCGCGCAACGGACGCTCCACCGGCAACGGCAAGCAGCAACATGGACGTGACCTTGACGCTATTGAGACGCATAATCTCCTCCCAACCGGATGAGTAATCGAACTAGACCTTTACCGCGAAACATTCGCGGAGCGTTCAGCGGAAGGAAGCCCTGCCTCAAATTCGAATGGAATCTGAAAGCCGAGAGGAGCTTGCGTCCGAGAGTCGCATTCATGAGGTTTTCATGAACTCGCACAGTGTCACCAGGCGCGTACAGGGTTCGATAATGATTTCGTTAGCGTTTTGAGAATTTTCGTTTAGGAACCTAAGCGATTCGTTGGGCTTATCACGTGTGCATCGCGTCTTCTACCCTTCGACATGCTTCCATCCATACGCCACATACTGATGCGAGAACGTTCCATCCGCGTACAAGTCGACTAATCCATATCCCTCGGGCGTTTGCAGGCGCGGGCCATTCCATTTGTCGCCGCAGACGGCGCCGTCGCAGATGTGGGTTACGCCGTTGTATTCCGAGCGAGCCAGCAAGTGGATGTGTCCCGAAAGGCAAAGTTTTACATTCGGATATTTTTGGAAGAGGGCATCGAGTTCGCGGTAATCGACGTGCATGCGGGTGCGCAGCACGGTGATGTCCGTGTCCAATTCGGCGCTGAGGTCAAAGAAATTGACGACGCCCACAATCGGAACGTGCGTCATGATAACGATTGGCGTAGTCGGAGGAGTGGCGGCGAGATCGGCTTTGAACCAGTCAAGCTGGTCGCCGACGATGCGCGAGGTATACCCTGACCCTTCGGCATCCAGATCGAAGGAATCCAGGACGATAAAGTGCCAGCCGGCCTGGTCGAAACTGTAATAGGTCCTGGGTAGCCCAAGATTTTCCAGATACCACTTCTTTCCGAAGAACGGTTCGTTGCCGGTGGCGTTGCATGCCGCTTTGTCGCGGCCCCAGATGTCGTGGTTGCCGATGGCATGGTGGATGGGGATCGAGGCGGGGCAGTTGTCGGACAGGATTTGCAGGTAGAGCTTCCACAATTGGGCTGACCGGGCCTGCGTGCTGGAGGCGGTATCCATGGGAAGATCGCCGCCGCAGAGGATCATCGTGGGCGGGTCCGCGAGAGCGAACATGTGTTTGAAGGCGGCTGCCATGCCCTTGTCGCCGCTGAGTTCGGGCTGGACGTGAATATCCGTGGGGTGGGCGAAGCGAAGTACGCGGCGGGACGACGAAGGCGGAGGAGTTGTTTGGCCTGCTGAGCGGGGCGGAATCAGGAATCCGCCGGCGGTAGCGGCAGCGACGACAACCGCCGACCGTTTCAACATGTCACGACGCGAGATGCTTTCAGACATGGGGCACCATGAGTTCAATTAGCCGAATTCGGTTTAGCTTTGATTAACGCGCACGAGCGCAAGCAGGCGTGCGGGTGTGACGCTCGAATGTGGCAAAGGGCGAAGAACCCGCAGAACCCTCACCCCGCCCCCCCAACCCTCTCCCTGAGTACAGGGCGAGGGGGAAAGAGGGGGCGAGGCGCCGCGACGCGCCATGAGCGGAGGCCACGAGCTTGACATACGGCGTTGGCGACCGACACTTCCAGCGGCGTGAGTTCCCGGCGTATTGCCATCGTCGCTGTCTGGTGCGCGGCGTTTCTTGTGGCGCTGGCGGTGGATCGGCCCGTGGCGACGTGGATTCACGACAATGGCATTGATGTTGCCCTGAAATCGCCGGCGTGGCGGTGGTTTTCGAAAATCGGCCATGTGCCAGGCGTCGGCCGTCTGCCGGGAAATTTTCTCACCTTTCCGCTGATCGCGGCGATTTGGTTTTTCTGCCTCGGGCGGCGGTGGTGGCCGGCGGCGGGGTTGGTTTTTCTCGCCGGCTTGTTTGCCGGGGCCAATGTTCTGGTAAAGTGGATTGTCGGGCGTGCCAGGCCGTTTCAGGGTGAGATGTTCGGCATTCACCCTTTCGTCGGCGGGATTCACGGCCTGGGAGGAGCGAATCAGTCTTTTCCGTCGGGCGATGTGTGCCTGGGCGCGGCGACGGCGTTTAGCCTGATGATTATTTTGCCGCGCTGGTCGGCCGTTTGGATCGGCCTGGTGGTGATGGTGGCCGCCGAGCGAATCCTGGAGAACGCCCACTTCCCCAGCGACACGGTCGCGGCGGTGGGATTGGGTTGGTTGCTGGCGCGGTTGGCGTGGCGGTTGCTCGGCAAGCCCCGTGCGCCGAATGATGTCCGAGACAGTGTTCCAGCGGACATATAACGGTAGTCTAACCCCATGTCGCAGGACGTTTTCCTATCTTTGGTCATTCCCGCCTACAACGAGCAGGAGGTTATCCCGGAGTTGCTCACGCGCGTGCAGGCTTCGCTCGAAAAATGCGGCAAGCCGTTTGAAGTGCTGATCGTCGATGATGGCAGCACCGATTCCACGCCGAAGATGCTCAGCGATGCCATGGCCAGGCATTGCTGGCTGCGCGTGATCCGCATGTCGCGCAATTCCGGCCAATCCGCCGCCTTTGACGCCGGGTTCAAAGCGGCGCGCGGGCAGGTGATCGCGACCATCGACGCTGATTTGCAAAATGATCCGGAGGAGATTCCGCGTCTGGTGCCCATGCTCGACGGCTATGACATGATCACCGGCTGGCGGCAGAAACGCCGCGACAGCAAATTCCGGCTGATCCAGACGCGCATCGCCAATTGCATCCGCAACTGGCTCAGCGAGGAGACCATTCAGGATTCGGCCAGCAGCCTCAAGCTTTACAAACGGCACTGCCTCGACGGTATCCAACTCTACACCGGCATGCACCGGTTCATGCCGACGCTGGTGAAAATGCGCGGATACACGGTTCTGGAAACGCCGGTAAAGCATTCGCCGCGATTTGCGGGGACGGCGAAATACGGGTTTCGCAATAGGGCGTTTCGGGCGTTTGCGGACTTGATCGCGGTGCGGTGGATGAAGAAGAGGTATTTGAGGTATGAGGCGATGGAGGTGAAGGCGGGGGCGGAAAAAGCGTAGAGGAAACCGGGGCAGACCGATTCGTTCTTCTTACTTCCTACTTCGGTGGGCGAGCAAATGAATAAACCCAATCCCAAGGTCAATTTTTTCTTTGAGAAAGCCGACCAATGGCGGGAAGAATTGGCGAAGCTGAGAGCCATCATGCTGGCCTGTCCGCTGAGCGAAGAATTAAAGTGGGGCGTTCCTTGCTACACGTTTCAAGGTAGTAACGTCGTCCTGATACACACCTTCAAGGAATACTGCGCGATTCTGTTCGTCAAAGGCGCCTTGCTGAAGGACCCTGACGGCATACTGATCCAGCAAACGCCGAACGTACAGGCTGCACGCCAGATTCGGTTCACCAATGTCCAGCAAATCGTCAAGATGAAAACCATCTTGAA
>JBEKYH010000311.1:0-6312 GCA_049511115.1 Tepidisphaeraceae bacterium
CGCGCAAACGCAGATTGTCGAAGGGAACATTCCCGCCGGCATGGAAGGCTTTGACATCGGCCCCAAAACGCGCGAGCTGTACAAGGCCGAAATTGCCAAGGCCAAGACGATCATCTGGAACGGGCCGATGGGCGTGTTTGAGAAGAAGCCGTTCGCGGCGGGAACGCAGGCGATTGCCGAAGCCGTGGCCGAGGCGACATCAAAGAACCACGCCGTCACCATCATCGGCGGCGGCGACAGCGCGGCGGCCGTTGAGCAGATGGGACTTTCGGACAAGGTCAGCCACGTCAGCACCGGCGGCGGGGCGAGCCTGGAGTTTTTGGAGAACGGGCACTTTTCGACGTTGGATATATTGGATTAGAAGAGAAGAGATTTAACCGCCAAGACGCGAAGAACGCGAAGGAAAGAATTCTACTAACCGCGGAGGCGCGGAGTTCGCAGAGGGTTCAAGCAAATCATTATTAGAGTGGAGATTTGATTTTTATCTTCTCCGCGTCCTCTGCGCCTCCGCGGTTCATTTCCGTTTCTGTTTGGGAAACGCACTGCGGTGAGTTCACATGACCGCCCCGCCGAAAAGGTTCAGCATTCGCTCCCGCCTCCGCAGCGTTTACTATGCGTTTCGCGGCGCGCGGCTCATTGTTACCAGCCAGCACGCCGCGTGGATACATGCGGGCTGGACGGTGGGCGTCGTCGTCGCGGGCTTCTGCTTTCGCTTAGACCGCCTGGAATGGTGTGCGATTGTGCTGGCGGTGATGGCGGTCTGGACGGCCGAGGGAATGAACACGGCCTTGGAATTTTTATGTGACGTGGCGTCGCCGGAAACGCATCCGCTCATTGAGAAGTCCAAGGATGTCGCGGCGGGGGCGGTGCTGTTCAGCGCGGTGGGCGCGATTGTGATCGGGTTGCTGATTTTGGGGCCGCATCTGCTGGCGATACTTCGGTAGGTTGATGAATGCGGTGGGAGGCCATTTGGCGATGGACACACCGAGAACGCCGCCGCGGTTTGTGTTCCTTGCGCAATGCGTTGCTTGGTATCCGACCACTTTGCTGATCATCTATCTGATCCCCGCTTGGTATAGCTTGGGCGGGCTCGTCGTACCCACTGCAATTAGCTGGCTGGCGTGGCGGAATCCCCGGAACCTTTGGAAATGGCGATTGAGCGAAGCACCGCCCAGTCCACAAGGCGTCAGCCGTGGTCGTAAGGCACGCTGCGTTTTCTACACGGGAGCCTCTACATTTCTACTCTTTATGCCGTTTCTAATGTTCCCGGCGCTGGACAGAGCCCGATTAATGGCAAACCGCGTTCTAACCGAATTTGAGGCAAAAATACTCGTTCAAGCTGCAAGCCGGTTCGCCAGAAAGCACAACGACGCCTATCCGGCTTCACTGGCGGAAATCACGCGAGATCAGTTGGATCAGACAGACTCTTTCTCTGCCTCGCAAACTCCAGAGGACCGAACGCGACTCGACCGCACCATCGCCGATGAGATTCGGTTCGACTATTACGGCGCCGGCCTGACCTCAAGCAGCCCCGACGGCATCGTGATACTCGCCAGCAAAGATGCATTTATTGACGGGGCTCATGTCCTCTTTTCCAATGACGGCCAGGAATTCGTCGTCGGTCCCACTGGCTTCCCCCACGTCCAGCCCTACCTCAAAAACCACGTCCCTGTCAGCGAATGGAAAAACTAGTAGGAAGAACTTTATTTGCTTGACACGACCTATTGTGTATTAATATACTAATACACATGCCGCCGGCCCTGTCGCTTACTGTCGCCCCCACATCCGGCGTGCCGATCTATCGGCAGATATTCGACCAGATCCGCTCGCAGATCGCCGGCGGGCGGTTGGCGCCCGACGAGTTTCTTCCCTCCGTCCGGCAGGTGGCCGAGCGGTTGCAGATCAATCCCATGACCGTCTCCAAGGCGTATTCCCTGCTGGAGCAGCAGGCAATCGTGGAATTTGTCCGCGGCCAGGGGATGCGCGTGCGCCCGCCGGGGGCGGCGGCCAATGGGAAGGCCCGCGAGCAGGCGATTTTGCCGCTGCTGCGCGAAGTCGCGGACAAGGCGCGCCAGCTTTCTTTGACCCGCCAGCAGGTCCTGGACCGGCTCGAACCTCTCTTGGAGGATCGGCATGAGTAATGCAGTTGCAAGCATCGCAAATGTCGGCGATGCAACCAAAGCGGCCGCCGCGATTGAAGTGTCGGGGCTGATCAAGTCGTTTAGAAAACGGCCCGTCCTCACGGGCGTGAATTGGTCGGTGCCGGCCGGCTCGGTCGTCGGTCTGCTTGGCAAGAACGGTGCGGGGAAAACCACGCTGATCAAATGCGCGCTGGGTCTGCTTCGCCCCGATGCGGGGAAGACGCTGGTGCTCGGCCAGGAAGCGTGGCCGCTGGACGAAAGCGCCAAGGCGCGGCTCGGCTATGTTCCCCAAACCGCGGGTTTGTATGCGTGGATGCGCGTGCACCAGCTTGTCGAATACACGGCCCCCTTCTATCCGCGCTGGAACGCCAAGCTCGTGGATTCGCTCCTGCGCGAATGGGAACTCTCGCCCGACCAGCGCATCGGCAGTTTGTCGGCCGGCACGCAGCAAAAGCTGGCCATCATCCTGGCCCTGGGGCATGAGCCGGATTTGCTGGTGCTGGACGAACCCGCCGCGAGTCTCGATCCGGCGGCGCGGCGCGATTTTTTAAAGGCCGTTCTGGGCGTGGCCGCCGAGGGGAACCGCACGGTACTGTTTTCGACGCATATTACGTCAGACCTGGAGCGCGTGGCCGACCGCGTCGCACTGCTCAAAGGCGGAGTGATCGCTTACGACGGCGCGCTCGATGAACTGAAGGATTCGCTCAAGCGCTGGCACATCACCGCCACCGCGTCGCTGCCGGATGATTTGACCGTGCCGGGAATGCTGCGAAAAAAAGTGGAAGGTGCGCAGGCGCTAATCACCGTTCGCGACGCCACGCCGGCCGTGCTGAAAGAGGCCGAGCAGCGATTCGGCGCACGCATCCGCGTGGAGGATTTGACGTTGGAAGACATTTTTTTGGAGCTGCACGATGAACGCCTCCACTGAAACGGCCGCCACCAAACCATCATCGTTTGAATGCTATCGCCAAGTCTGGCGGACGTGGTCGTATTGGCCGGTCTTCCGGGTGCTGGTGTGGATCATGATGCTGCAATGGGCGATGTCTTTGGCGTACCTGTATATCAGTGACACGCGCCCGTGGGACATTGTTGGGCCGCGTTACGCTCCGGCGATGCTGCTCATGATTGGCTCGTCCATGCTTCAGGCGATCCTGACGGTGGCGGTTCCGCTCATGATCGTGGGGCATGTCAAAACGCAAATGACGGGTTGGCCCTCGGCCCTCACGCCGCGGTTTCGCAGGCCGCACCTGGTGGTCGCTTTTCTAATCTCACTGGTGGTCTTCGTCGTGATGGCGTGCGCCCCGGCGGCGTTGCAGGTCGTGCGGGAATACGGCGATGCCGGCGGGATGTTCATGTCAGACAAGCGGCTGGACCCGCAGTCGCCTTTCGGAACGCCCTATGTGTCGTATACCGAAGTCAACGGTCGATTTGACTACAGCGTCGTCAACCCCGCACTTTTCAGCCTCGCGGAGGTCGTGTTTGTCTTTGCCTTCACGGGGCTGGTCGCGTCCCGATTTTCGCCCTGGTCCGCGCTGGCGTTTCTTGTGATCGCGTCCGCATTCGCGGACGCGCGATTAGGTCGGGGATATTACCGCGCCGGGACATGGACGGTTGCCGATCACGATTCATTGGTCATCGCGTGGTTGTTTTTGGTGGATATCGTCCTGCTGATCGGTCTCTGGATGCGACTGGGCCGGATCACCGTCGAGCGCGAAACTCTCCCAACCGATGAGCGTCTCCCCTGGCTGAGCAAACTACTGGCCGGGCGCGAGAGTGAACGCGCCGGCAGCCTGGTGGACGCGGGCCTTTGGCGCCGCGTGCGCCATCGCCGCCGCATGGGGCTGGGGCACCGATTCATCTGGATCACCGCCGCGTATCTGGTCTTCCTGGTGGGCATCCAGGTCTGGATCGATCCCAATGGGGTCGGGCTTGCCTTCTGCGCGGTCTTCGCCCCCGGCGTCATTTCGGCGCTGGCAATCGGGCTTTCCTGGCCGCTGCGATTTGCCGCTTTAGGCGAGGTGGAAATGCTCCGACCCGCGCGGCGTGTTGCATTTGCGCGCGAGATGGGGCTGGCCATGCTCCTCGATGCCGTGGAAATATACTTCGCGACATTGCTGGCGGCATTGGCGCCGCTGTACTTTTGGATGCCGTCGGCTCTGCAACTTCCCCAATTTCTGCCGGCACTCGCGGCCGCGATACTCACGCAAATACTCATCTTCGGCGCCATCGTCTGGTGCATCCGCCTGCGCTCCTGGGCGGTGTCGATGGGGCTTAGCGTATTGGCGGTATTGGCGATCTCCGTCCTGGTTACGCAAACGATGGCTGATCGCCAATACGCGCTCCCCGTTGCCGGCGCCGCCATCGGCATCACGCTGGCCGCCGACGCCTACCGCCGGTGGCTCAGAATGGATATGCTTTAGGGCATGTCAGCTACCGCAAATCCATACGCTTCGACGGCGCCCATGATTGCCGCTTCGATCCTCTCGGCCAACTTCGCCAAGTTGGGGGCGGAGATCGACGAGGTCCTGGGCCACGGGTGCGATTTCCTTCATCTGGACGTGATGGACGGGCATTTCGTGCCCAACATCAGCTTCGGCCCGCACGTGACCGAGGCGGCCAGGCAGGCCACGGCGGGCAAGGTTTACCTTGACGCGCACCTGATGGTCTCCGACCCGCTGAAATATGCGCCGCCGCTGGTGAAGGCCGGGGCGCATAACATCACGTTTCACGTCGAAGCGGTTGACGACGCATTGGCCGCGGTTCGCGAGATTCGCAAGCTTGGGTGCCACGTCGGCGTGACTCTCCGCCCCATGACATCCGTGGAAACGCTTTATCCCCTGCTCGATGAGGTGGACGTGCTGCTGGTGATGAGCGTAAAGCCGGGTTTCAGCGGCCAGAAGTTCATGGCGGATATGCTGCCGAAGGTGCGCGAGCTGAAAAAGCGCGTGCATAAAAACCAGCGCATCGAAATCGACGGCGGCATCAACCACGAGACGGCCAAAGCCGCGCGCGACGCGGGCGTGGATTGGTTCGTGGTTGCCAGCGCGATATTTGATGCCAAGAATCGCCCGGCGGCGATCGCGTCGATACGCGAGCAGCTTCAATAGGACTGAGGGACGGAAAACATGACAAGGTGACAGGGTGACAAGGTGAGGGGGTGACAAAGGACCGAGGTTAGACGTCTTCGCTTTTTTTGCTCAGTCCTCAGTCCTCGGCACTCAGTCCTTAAATTTGGTTACGCAAATGTCTCAAATACCTACTAATCCCGTCGCGCCCGAGGCGGCCGGTCCGGCGGCCAAAGGGGGCATTCCCGAAGGCTTGTGGTTGCGCTGCCCGGACTGCGGGAAGATGCTTTTCCGCAAGGTCGTCGAGGAGGCGCTGAATGTATGCCCGGAATGCCAGTACCATTTCCGCCTGTCGGCGCGGCAGCGGATCGAGCAGCTTGTCGATCCGGGGAGTTTTGAGGAGATGTTCGCGGACATAGAGCCGGCTGATCCGCTGAAATTCCAGGATAAGAAATCCTACAAGGACCGACTCAAGGGCGAGCGCGAAAAGAGCGGCGAGCCTGACGCGGTCGTCTGCGGCAAGGCGTTTATCAAAGGGCGGCCGATGATGATCGCCGTGATGGACCCGACCTTTATGATGGGGTCGATGGGCAGCGTGGTCGGGGAGAAAATCACCCTTACCATCGAAACCGCCGCCGATGAAAAGCTGCCGCTGTTGATCGTCGCCTGCTCGGGCGGGGCGCGCATGCAGGAGTCGGCGCTGTCGCTCATGCAGATGGCCAAGACCAGCGCGGCGCTGGCCAAGTTCGACGACGCTGGGGGGTTGTTCATCAGCTTGCTTGCGGACCCGACCACCGGGGGCGTGACGGCCAGTTTCGCCATGCTGGGTGATTTTGTGATCGCCGAACCCAAAGCGCTGATCGGCTTCGCCGGTCCGCGCACGATCTGGAACACCATCAAGGTGGAATTGCCTGAAGGTTTCCAGCGCGCGGAATTCCTCGAGGAGCACGGGTTTGTCGATTTCGTCGTGCACCGCAAAGACCTGCGCAACGAGATCGCCCGCCTGCGCGATTTTTGCGTGAAAGACTAAGGTTGAATTTAATGTAGGGTCCGCATCGCGCGCATCGCGGACCGCAGGTGCGTAAACGTAAAATGGCGGTCTGCGA
>JBEKYH010000312.1:0-6306 GCA_049511115.1 Tepidisphaeraceae bacterium
ATCGGAGACGAACTGATGCCGGCGCTTCTGGAAAAAAACTTGTGCAGACCTTCGGAGGGGTCGCAACAGCCAGTCTATCCGTCCAGCTTTGGATCATCGAGCGTGCAATTTGCCGCCACGCTCGATCTATCGGCGCTGACAGCGCTGATACCGCGCGCGAATATAACATATCAGCAGCCCGGCGATGGCCGATCCGCCCAGATGGTCAATGTTAACAACCTGTCGCCATCGACTGACTATACCCCACAAACATTTGAATTGAGGAATTCGTTCCGTGAATCTGTCCAGCGATGGAAGTCAGAACGCGATCCGACGGCGTTAGCTTCCCGAATGATTTCGCATTCCGCTTATCAAGCGATAATAAACATGGGATGGCCTGCTGTCGGATTGATTTTGGAGGAACTTCAGCGCGAGCCTGACGAATGGTTTTTTGCGCTTTCGAAGATCACCGGCGCAGATCCAATTCCGGAAGAGTCTCGCGGGTATTTCGATGAAATGGTAGACGCATGGCTGAAATGGGGGCGGGCTAATGGATATCGCTTCTGATAACGACCGACAATTTATACAGTCGCTGCATCCTGGATTGCGTGACGTTAGCTGGGACATTAAAAGTAGCAGAGATATCAAATACAATTGCATTGCATTTGCACTAGGAATTGAAAACCAGCGTTGGCAGCCCGGCCCGAACCGCGGCGACTATTGGCCGCGCGGTATACCCCAAGACGATACCGACGCGGCGTGGCTTGCAATGTTTCAAAAGCAAGGCTTCTCGCGGTGCGATAATGGAAATCACGAAGATGGGTTCGATAAACTTGCCATATACGCTGATGTCGAAGGTCCGACACACGTCGCAAGACAGGTATCGCAGGGCGTCTGGCACAGCAAGATGGGGCACCTCCACGACATCATCCACCCGCTGCACGCATTAAAATATGGACGTCCCAAGTATTTCTTGAAGCGATCCAAATCCGGACCGCATAGACCATCTAAATTCGCTCAAGAACGCGCTTTGCGAAAATAGGCTCGCTTCGGCTTTATTTTTACCGGTCAGGACATTGCTGGCCGCTACCTCACAAGCTGCCTTGCGATCGCCCTCACGCCCCCTCCCCCGGCGGCAGTTCCGGCTCCGGCTCTCTCTCCACCAAATCCTGCGCCATCCGGCTCAGGAAAAACTGCAACTCCGCCCCCACCACCGACGGCGGCAATGGATCGTGCAGATCATATTGATGGCTATGATCCTCCACGCTGTCATCGCCGCGCTTTTCTCCCTCGGTGATGACATGGTGCTCGAACGTCACCGCGTCCTCGTGGCTCTGCATGATGACCAGTTCCCCCCATCGCCAGGCCAGATGGATGCGGAGCGAAAGCTGGTTCCCCCACGTGCTCACGCGGTGAATCACCCCGTTGCGGGCCAGCGCCTTCACCAGATCATCGACCGCCGGAAAAACCGCGCCGTTGAGAAATTCGGCGTAATTCCGGTTGTGGTCCTTCTGCCGCTCGACAGCCTCGCGCTCCGCCGTCAGCTTCTCCGGCACCACATCCTTAAACGGCTGCACCCGACCGAGCCACCATTGTGAAAACGATTTATCCAGCATAAGCCCGCAAGGATACTGCGAAACGCCTTGCCGTGTATACTCAGAGATAGCGGAAGAAGGACTGAGTGCTGAGGACTGAGAGGAATACAAATGCGAAGGTCTCTTATGTCTTTGTGCTTTGGTTTTAAACCTCAGTCCTCAGTCCTCAGTCCTCGGCCCTCGGTGTTCTGATGATCGAAGTACACGATCTCCACAAAAGCTACGACGACCCCGACGGCGGCGTCATCCACGCCGTGGCCGGAGCGTCTTTCTCCTGTCGCGCCGGCGAAATCTACGGCCTCCTCGGCCCCAACGGCGCCGGAAAAACCACCACCCTCCGCTGCCTGGCCACCATCCTCACCCCCACCAGCGGCGCCGCGCGCATCGCCGGCTGCGACCTCCTCACCCAATCGCAGGACGTGCGCCGCAACATCGGCTTTCTCTCCGCCACCACCGGCCTCTACGCCCGCCTCACCGCCCGCGAAACCCTTCGCTTTTTCGGCTCCATGTACGGCCTTGAAGGCCAAAAGCTCGAAGCCCGCGTGGAAGAAGTGATCAACCTCTTTCAAATCACCGGCTACGCCGACCGCCCCGCCGATCGCCTTTCCACCGGCATGAAGCAGCGCCTCGGCCTGGCCCGCGCCGTGGTGCATGATCCGCCCGTGCTGATTCTCGACGAGCCGACCACGGGGCTTGACCCCATCGTCTCCCTCGCCGTTGAGCGCGCCGTCCAATCCCTCGCCGCCGCCGGCAAATGCGTTCTTTTTTCCACTCACCTGCTCGATCAGGCCGAAGCCATCTGCCACCGCCTGGGCATCATCGGCGACGGCAAAGTCCTGGCCGAGGGAACCGTGGCGGAGCTTAAAGCGATGACCAACACCGCCAATCTCCGCCAGGCTTTCTTCGCGGTGGTGAAACCGGCCGAGGTAAGCTAAAACGACTCTCCCCAAAAGTTTGGCCCCAAATATTTCATGCGTCGATCCATCATCCAATCCGTCTTCCGCAAGGAACTCACCGAGTTGCTCCGCAACCGGCGCAGCCTCATGGTGATGTTCGGCGTGCCGCTGGTGTTGTATCCGGCCCTCACGGTTGCCGTCAGTTCCCTCGCCGACACCAAGCAAAAGGAAATGACCAGCCAGCCCGCCGCGGTGATAATCGTCAACGACGCCGACGCCCCGGAACTGGTCCATCTAACCGCCGATCGCAATTACGGCATTGTCGCTTCCGAGACGACGGCAGACAACGCGGAAAAGGCCCTTCGCCAGGATCGTGTCGACGCCATCATCACCGCCCCGCCGCATTATGAAGCCCAGGCCATCGCCGGCCAGGAAGTCCACCTCGATGTCGAGGTTGATTCCAGCCGCCAGATCACGCCTTTCGTCCGCACCAAGCTCGATAAAGTCCTGGGCGCTTACAAGCAATGGATCATCGAGCGCCGCCTCGCCGCGCACGGCCTCGCTCCCGACCTGGCCAGCATGCCCTCGCACACGGTCACGGATGTCGCCACCGGCCAGCAGACCTTCGGCGCTTTTCTCTCGTACATCCTGCCCCTTCTGCTCCTCCTGACCGGAATGCTCGGCGCTCTTTACCCGGCCCTCAGCGCCACCACCAACGAGCGCGAACTCGGCACGCTCGAAACGCTCCTCGCCACTCCCGCCACGCGCGGCGAGCTCCTCACCGCCAAAGCCGGCATTGTCCTCCTCAGCGGCCTGCTCACCGCGCTGCTCAACATGGTCAGCATGTCCCTGGTCTTTTGGCGCGTGATGTCGCAGATCGAGAAGACCCCCGTCGGCGTATCCATCAACACCACTGCGCTCGCCCTCAGCTACCTCGCCGCCATCCCCACGCTGATCTTCTTCACCGCGCTGGTCCTGATGGTCGGCTTGCTCGCCCGCAATCTGCGCGAAGCCAACGCCTACGCCACTCCCCTGATGATGGTCCCCATCACGTCGATGCTCATCGGCATCGCCGACCCGGCCGTCTCACCCGGCTTGCTCGTGACTCCCGTCGCCAACACCACCATCATCATCCGCGAGGTTCTCCTCGGCCGCGCCACCTTCGGCTCCTTCGCCCTCGCCTTCGCCAGTTCCGGCCTCTACGCCGGCCTGGTTCTCAGCCTCGCCGGCCGATTGTTCACCAACGAGCAGCTTGTCAATCCCGCCTGGGAACCCATCTCCCTGCGCGGCTTCTCCCACCGCTCGCACCGCCCGCGCTGGCCCGCCGTCGATGAGGCGCTCGCGCTCTTCTCCGTCTCTCTGTTATTGAATTTCTACCTCTCCCCGAGCTGGATCAAAGCCGGCCTTTTG
Source organism: Tepidisphaeraceae bacterium (assembly GCA_049511115.1). Classification (GTDB taxonomy): domain Bacteria; phylum Planctomycetota; class Phycisphaerae; order Tepidisphaerales; family Tepidisphaeraceae; genus JBEKYH01. Next base: position 3,881 of record JBEKYH010000312.1, read on the forward strand.
CCTCTGCTTTTAGCCGTCGAAACGCTCCTCATCGCCGGCCCGGCCATCGTCTTTTCCTGGCTCGGCCGTTACCCATGGAAGGAAGTCTTCTCCCTCCGCCGCCCTGGCCTGGCGGGATTCGCCGGCGCGACTTTGCTCGGACTCGGCATGATCCCGCTGATGAACGGCCTGAGCGCCCTGCAAAGCTACTGGAACATCCTCCCCCCCAATGACGCCGACCTCGAAGGGATGACCGAATTGCTCAAGCCCGCCCTTGTCGCCCACCCCTTTATCGCTCCCATCATCATCGGCGCGCTGGCCGGCATCTGCGAGGAGCTTCTTTTCCGCGGCCCGATCCAGGCCGCCTTCGTCAAACGCTTTCCCCTCGCCCTCGCCCTCACCGTGGGCGGCCTGCTCTTCGCCGCCGCCCACATGGACCTCTCCGGCATGCCCCCGCGCATGATCTTGGGGATAATCCTCGGCTGGATTGTCGTCCGCCAACGCTCCATCTATCCCGCCATGCTGATGCACGCCGTATACGACGGCGTTTCCGTCGCCTTCCAGGCCCATCTGTTTGTGCTCAGCGCCGATGCCTCCGCCGCCGCCTCCGCGACGATTATCTCCATGCCCCTCATTCTCGCGGGTCTGGCGGCCAGCGTGGCCGGGTGGGAATTGATCAAAACATCTGCAACTGATCGCGCTCAAAGCTGAATTTGCTCTGCGGATTGTCGATGGGAATCTTATACTCCCCGCTCCAGCATGCCGTGCAGTAATCATCGCTGGACCGGTTCACGCACGAGAGCATCCCCTCCAGCGACAAATACGCCAGCGAATCCACCTCCAGGAACTGCTCAATCTCCTTCACCGTCCGGTTGTGGGCGATGAGCTCCTGCTTGGTGGGGAAATCAATCCCGTAAAAACAGGGATTGCGAATCGGCGGGCAGCTTACTCGCAGATGAATCTCCTTCGCCCCCGCGCGCCGAATCGCCCGCATCTTCGATCGCGTGGTCGTCCCGCGCACGACCGAATCCTCCACGATCACAATCCGCTTATCCCTCACGCAATCCGGGATGATGTTCAGCTTCATGGCCACCGCCCGATCGCGCTCCCCCTGGTCCGGCAGGATAAACGTCCGCCCCACAAATCGGTTGGGGACGATCCCCTCCTCAAACGGAATATTCGACTGCTGCGCAAACCCCAGCGCCGCCGAGCGACCCGAGTCCGGCATTGGCATCACGTGATCGGCCTCCACCGGCGCCTCGATCGCCAATCTCCGCCCCAATTGCTGCCTCACCCTGTGCACCGTCTGCCCGAATATCTTGCTGGCCGGGTTGGCAAAATAGACATGCTCAAACACGCAGTGCGCCAGCGGCTTGGCCGGCACGTCAAACCGCCGGCTCACCGCCCCGTTGTCGTCGATCCGCACGATCTCTCCCGGCTCAATCTCCCGCACCGTCGTCGCGTCGATGGCGTCAAACGCGCACGTCTCGCTGGCCACGCACCATTGCCCACGGCTGGTCTTCCCCAGCATGAGCGGCCGCACGCCCCACGGATCGCGCACCGCCTCGATCCGGTCGGGAAATAAAAACAACAGGCTGAACGCCCCCTGCAAATGCTTGAGCACATGCGGCAGCGGATCCGCCTTTTGCGCATGTGACGGCTTGGCCAGCAGATGAACAATGATCTCCGTATCCGTCGTGCTCTGAAAAATATGCCCGTGCTCTTCGTATTCCTTCCGCAATAGCGCCGCGTTGATCAAATTCCCATTATGCGCCACCGCCACCGGCCCAAGCCGGTATTCCCGCAGCAGCGGCTGCGCATTGCACAATTTGCTCGACCCCGTCGTCGAATACCGCACATGCCCGATGGCCGCATTCCCCTTGAGGTCTTCGGTCAGCATCCGCGGCTTAAACACCTGGGAGACCAGCCCCATGCCGGTATGGCCGTTGAGGTGCGTCCCATCAGTGACCACGATCCCCGCCGACTCCTGCCCCCGATGCTGCAGCGCGAACAGCCCCTGATAAACGATTTGCGAAGCCGCCGGCGTCCCCCACACGCCAAACAGCCCGCACTTCTCCTTCTTCTCGTACTCCTCCAATACCGGCAGCGAATGGCTCAAGGGTTTTCTCCAGCAATCGTCTTACAATCGTCTCTGCTTCAACAAATCGTCGTGCTTCAACGTCTTCAGGAATGCTGCGGCTTAGCTCGCCGCATCAAAGGTGTATGGTATTTCGGTGGGGGAGGCGGGTCAATTAAAGGGCGCTCACCCCTCACTCCCCCCGTCTTTCCCCCTCTCCATTTACTCAGGGAGAGGGCCGGGGTGAGGGTTCTTCGTTGGCCGCGCAAGCCGCGAATTCGCCGAATGGGATGTTGAAGCCTCTCAGCCAAGAACCAGGCGCTGCCGCAGACGGCGAGGAAACGGCAGGCGTCCTGTCCTGGCATAGTCA
>JBEKYH010000313.1:0-6304 GCA_049511115.1 Tepidisphaeraceae bacterium
TGTCTTTGTCTGCCTCTCAGTCCTCGGCCCTCAGTCCTTCTTTGTCATCCCTTCGAGGTCACATCAATGCGCGGATCAATCACCGCATATCCGATATCCACCAGCAAATTCAGCGTCAAAAGAAACGCGGAGTAAACCATGACCGTCCCCAGAATCAGCGTCTGGTCGCGATTGTTGACCGCATTCACAAAATGCCTCCCCAGCCCCGGCAGATTAAACACCTGCTCCACGACAAACGACCCCGTGAGCGTCGCCGCGGCGGCCGGGCCGAGATAACTAAAGACCGGCAAAAAAGCGAGGCGAAAACAATGCTTCCAGATCACCGTCGAGGGGCTCAATCCCTTGGCCCGCGCGGTGCGCACGAAATCGCTCTCCAGCACATCCAGCATCGCCGCGCGGCTCAATCGCGCCACAAATGACAGCGGCATCAGGGACAGGGCGATCGCCGGCAAAACCAGTTGCCTCCATTCGCCCCAGCCGCCGCTGGGAAACCAATGGAGTTGGTCAGAAAAAATTGTCAGCAGCAAACTCGCGGCGACAAAACTGGGCAGGCTGATCCCCATCAGCGCCACGAAGAGGCTCGCGTAATCAAACACTCCATCGCGCCGCACAGCCGCGAAGACGCCCAGGATCGACCCGCCGACGGTGGCGATGCCCATCGCGATCAGGCCCAGTGTCAGCGAGACGGGAAGGGCGCTCTTGAGGATGTCATTCACCGACCATCCCTGGTACGCCATGCTCGGGCCGAAATCGCCGTCGAAAATCACCCGCGCTGGGTAATAGGCGAGGAATTCATACCAATGCCGGGCGTGGAATTGCGTCTCCAGATAATTGAGCACAATCGGCGACGTTTTTCGCTCGGCGCGATCAAACGGCGAGCCCGGCGCCACCCAGGCGAGAAGAAAAGTGACCGTGTAAATCACTGCCAGGATCAGGGGAAATTGTGCCAGCCGCCAGGCGATGAAACGAATCATGGGAACTTTTAGCTTTTCAGCGGTTGACAGTGATGGCCTGAAACAAAACCATGTCGCGCGGGTCCAGTTCGATCCCCTTGACGCGGGAACTGAACATATAGGCGTCGACGTAATAGTACAGCGGGATGACCGGCGCGTCCTGCAAGAGGATCGACTCCGCCTGTGACAGGAGATTGAGCCGCTTGTGGGGATCGGTCTCGGTTTCGGCTTCGGCGCAGAGGCGGTCATAGTCGGCATTCGACCAGGCGGCGTTGTTGTCGTCGTTATCGGATTTGAATTTATCGGTGAACGTCGTGGGGTCGGGATAATCGCCGATCCAATCGGCCCGGGCGATGGCGAGATCATGATGATGCAGCCGGTCGGCGAAGACTTTGACTTCCATCTGTTCGAGATCGATGGGGATGTTGAGATTGGCCCGCCACTGGTTGCGGATGATGAGCGCCACATCGGCCCGCTGCACCATTTCCTTATTAAAACTGATCGAAAGGGCCGGAAAACCTTTGCCATTGGGATATCCAGCCTCGGCCAGCAGGCGTCGCGCCTCGGCTGGATCAAACGGCAATCCCGCCGGCGACGTGTATCCCTTGAACACGCCCGGCGGAATGTAATTCAATGCGACCGGCTGCCCAGCTTTGGTCGCGTTCTCGACGATGGGCCGTTTATCAATGGCCATCGCCAGCGCCCGGCGCACACGCGGATCGGCCAGCGGATTGGTGCTGCCGTCGGGGAGCTTGGGCAGGCAGTTGAGAACGTAAAACTCGGTGCCGAAACCTTTGAAAATGTGCAGATCGTTGTAGCCGCCGGCCTTGCGCATCTGGCCGATGAGATCGTCATCCACCCAGCTCAGCCAATCGACTTGCCCGCTCATATAAGCGCGCACGCAGGCGAGCGAATCGTCGATGATCGGCTCATCGATGATCTTGCAATGGACCGACGTTGGATTCCAATATTGCTCGTTGGCCACCATACGCAGCTTACGCTTAAAGACCCATTCGGTGAGGCGGTAGGGGCCGTTGCTGATCAGGTTCGGCGGGCGCGTGAATCCCTGGTCGTAATAGGCCACGCGCCCGGTTTTATCATCCACCTTGGCGTAGGGGCGCATGGACGGCTCGTGCAGCGGAAAGAAAGGCGGGAAGGCGCACAGGTCCAGAAAGAACGGCGTGGGATTACGCAGCGTTACCTGCAGCGTGTGATCGTCGAGGGCGGCGACTCCCACCTGCGTAAAATCCGGCGGCGGGGGAATTGGTCCTGCTGCGGCGTCAGCCTGGGTGACCCAGTTGGCGTAGGCCTCCTCGTATTGCTTGGCTCCCTGAATATAAAAATAGAGTTCGGTGTAATCCGCCGGCTGTTCCAACATGCGGCGCCAGGAGAAGACAAAGTCGCCGGCGAGGACAGGATCACCATTGGACCAGCGCGCCTCGGGCCGCAAATGGAAGGTGTAGATTTTCTGTGTGGGGTCGATGTCCAACTGCTCGGCCACGCCGGGAACGGGGCGGAGGGTCTTGCCGTCCAGAGTGTAAAGACCTTCCCACAGGGCGTAGGCGATGCGCAAGTCCTGCAGCCACGACATCTGGCCGGGATCGAGTGTTTTATGATCCTGCCGGTTGATAAATGTAAAGTCGGCCGGCGTTGTATCTTCGCCCGACATGCTCCAGGCGACGGCCGCCCCCAGCAGGGCGGCGAGGACGAGGCAGATGAGAAACAAGCGGAGCATGTGGAAACGCGCGTTTTGCGAAAATCGTTGAGCGGAGCCTGATCCCTTTTTCCCCACCTCCGGTATTTCCGGGGGAGGGTTAGGGATGGGATTCGCGCCGTAGCGCCCAATGTCAGCCCGCGGGGCAACGCTGTCAACTCATCGAATTGAATTGGTCATTCCAGTAGACAATGAGGCGGCCCGATTACTTTTCCAGGGCCCGGAGCGCTGCGACCGTATCAGCGGTCGCCCCGTCGATCGTCTGAAGTGAGGAACTTGGCGCCAGACCACCGAGTCGCCCGGCGGCCGTGTCGAGAGTCGCGTCGGGGCTGACGCCGTTATTGGGATTGGAGAAATTCTGGAGCTCACGGCCGTCGGTTCGCAGGGCGTCGATCAAATCGTTCATCGGCCCCCGATTTGCAAAGGCGGGCAGGTGCGCCGCTTTGCCCGAGGCGTCGATCAGGCTGGCCGTCATCTCCAAAGCCTCAATCTGCTGTTTGGGGTTGAGCCCCCCGGCTCCATTGACCCCAAGCCAGATGTCGTGAGTGAAGAGAATGACCACACCTTTGGAATCAGCCTGCGGCGACTGCGGGATGTCATCGGCGTAAAGAGGCAGGCGCTGCTTTTCCATCTGCATGACCAGCGGAACCAACACGGACACATTCAAAACGCCCGCAGGGCGGTTCAGTCCCAGCACCGGCTGCTGCAAAGCGTCGTAAGCCTCGTCAACGATGGCCCCGCCCAGAGGAGGCGCGGCATTATTCCCAACCGCGGCAAGCATCGCGTCCAGCAGGTCGCCGTCGGTCCGGTCGAGTTTGTGTTTATAAAGCACAGGCGTCAGAACCGCCCCAGCCGCCTTCATCCCTTCCAGAACCACGGCCGGCGAACCGTCCCGGAGCAGGGCGGTGGTCAGGGGAACCAGCTCGGTGTTTTGTGCGATCTGGCCGATCTTCGCGGCCGCAACGCCGGCTTCGATTTTCGTTCGGAAGCTGGTCGCAGGAGTAGTGACGAGAGGGACCATCTGGTTATTGACGGCTTTGGCGTAGGCCTTGAGGTATTCCGCGGAACCCGGCGCTTTGCTTCCATCGGTCGTAGCGGCCACCAGCCAGTCGCGGTCGGCGTCCTGGATGGCGGGGTCGGCGGAATCGCCAAGATTTTTCACGACAGCCGCAACGGCGTCCTGGATTTGCTGGACTTGGTTCTGATCAAGACTAGGGGCTTGCTTGACGGCGTCAGGAATCGGCGGCGCTGCCGGAGGATCGGCGCGTAGCACAACTGACGGGCCGGCGAGGAGAGCCAACGCCATGAGCCAGGAGATTCTGTTCCGATGATCCGCCGCTGCGGAAAATAACGTCGTGACCCGCCAATGCGGCAAGTGGATACCCTCACTACGGAGGCCAAATCCTCCGCTCCGGTCGGCAGCTATTGTCCACCCCACCTTTACCAGCCTCCAGCCGTTTTTCTACGCCTTCGGCAAGAGGGGGGAACGGTAGCAGGCGCTTTGGCGACTGTCAAGGTTTGGTAACGGGTTTGGTAACGCTAACTGTCGTTTTCCCGGTATCTCCCGCACTTGCGCCCAAAGCCGCCGCCGGGGACTGTTCTCCGGCGGGGACGAGGATCGGCTTATCCCCTGTCAAGCCGCGGATGACGGTGTAGAAAACCGGCGTGAGGAATAATCCGAAGAAGGTCACACCGAGCATGCCGTAGAAGACGACCGTGCCCAGGGCCTGGCGCATTTCAAAACCGGCTCCCGAGGCCACCAGCAGGGGGATCACGCCGAAGATAAAGGCGAAGCTGGTCATCAGGATGGGCCGCAGGCGCAATCGCGCCGCTTCGATCGCCGCCGGGGCGGCGCGCATGGAGGGATTATGCTCTTGTTGCTGCTTGGCGAATTCCACGATCAGCACGGCGTTCTTGACGCTCATGCCGGCCAAGACGACGAAGCCGATCTGGGTGAAAATGTTATCATCGCGCCCGCTGAAATAGACGCCGGCGATGCCGCACAGCAGGCACATGGGCACGATGAGGATGATCGCGGCTGACAGGGCGAAGCTTTCATATTCCGCGGAGTGAGTGAGGAAGACGAACAGGACGCACAGCGGAAAGATCAGCAGCGCCGTGTTGCCGGCAGTCTCTTCCTGATAGGCCAGTTCCGTCCATTCGTACACCATGCCCGGGGGAAGAATTTTATTGGCCAGATCCGCCATGATGTCGATGGCCTGTCCGCTGCTGATCCCCGTAGCGCCGGCGCCGTTAATCTCCGCGGAGGAGTAGAGATTGTACCGGTTGATGCGCTCGGCGTCGGTGATGTCCTGGAGGTCCATGACCGTGCCAAGCGGGACCATCGCGCCAAAGGCGTTGCGCGTCTTTAATTGTGCGACATCCGCGGCGCGGGCGCGAAAGGGGGCGTCCGCCTGGGCGACTACCTGGTATGTCCTGCCAAGATAGTTGAAATCGTTAATGTAAAAGCTGCCCAGGAAAACCTGCAAAGCCTGGAAGATATCGGTGACGGCGACGCTTTCCTTCTTGGCCTTGACGCGATCGACATTGGCGTACAACTGGGGGACATTGGCGCGGAAGGTCGTGAAGAGCGAGGTCAGGCGCGGGTCCTTGCGCGCTTCGGCGATCAGCGCGTCGGTGGCGGCTTCGAGCTGCTGCGGGGTGAACAAGCCGGACCGATCCTCCACCTGCATCTTGAATCCGCCCGCACTCCCGATGCCGCGCACCGGCGGCGGCGCGAGCACCAGGGCGTATCCCTCCTGCACCTGACTGAAGGCCCCCATCAAACGTCGCGTCAGCGCGTCGGCGGATTCCGCGGGCTTGCCGACGCGATCATCGAACGGGTCCAGGGGCGTGAACATCGTGCCGGCATTGGTCTGGTTGGTTCCGGTCAGCAGATTGAAGCCGGTGATGGCAAACGTGTCGTGAACGCCCGGCGTCTTCTTTGCGATTTCCGCGAGTTTATCGACGTAAGCGTCGGTGCGGTCGATTGACGCCGCGTCGGGCAACTGCATCGCAGTGATCAGGTATCCCTGATCCTGCTGGGGAATGAATCCGACGGGAACCGTTTTGAAGCCCAGGTACGTCAGCGCGATCAAGCCGACATAAACGACAAGCACCACGGCTGACAATCGCACGATGTACCGCAAGACGCCCACATAGCCGTGATTGGATATTTCAAGCGTGCGGTTGAACAGCCGGAAGAACCAGCCAAACAGAAAGTTAATCGTTCGCGTCAGCGGGTCCTTTTTTGTCCCCACCGGCTTCAATATCAGTGCCGCCAGCGCCGGGCTAAGCGTGAGTGAGTTAAACGCCGACAACAGCGTGGAGAACGAAATCGTCAGCGCGAACTGGCGGTAAAACTGACCAGTAATGCCGCTGATAAACGCCACCGGGACAAAGACCGCGGTAAGGCCGCAAGCAATGGCGATGACCGCGGGCGTCACTTCGTCCATGGCTCTGTACGCCGCGTCGCGCGGAGATAGCCCGTGCTCGATCCAGCGATCGACGTTCTCAACGACGACGATGGCGTCGTCCACGACGATGCCGATGGCCAGCACCAGGCCGAAGAGGGAGAGGTTGTTGAGCGAGAATCCAAAGACAGCCATCACAGCGAAGGTCCCCACCAGGGAGACGG
>JBEKYH010000314.1:0-6298 GCA_049511115.1 Tepidisphaeraceae bacterium
GGGATAAGACCGCCGCGCGGTCCGCGCGGGCGACAGCTATGTGCAGAAGTGAGTGCGTTCTCAATGGCACCGTGGGTTCCGCGGCCAAGAATAAATGCGGAGTAGCGAACTCCGCCATCCGTCCAAAGCAGGACATACACCAAAGTGCCGCCGCTGTCGGGTCATTTGCAACCTTGTCTGGCAACGGGGCGGGGAACGACACGCCCAGGCCATGACTTCGCATAAGGAAGTCGGCGACGCGAGCAGTGAATGTCGGCTCTTCGTCTTGCGCAGTGAAGGTTCCGTCGATTCGTGTGATCGTGGCGAAACCATTAGCTACGTCTAGCTGTGCCGCGGCGACAACCTCGCGCAGCCATGAGCGGACAAAAACTACATGGCCACGGTGCAGAAAGATTGCCCACTTGTGTTCCATCACCGTTGGTATGAACAGCGCTCCGTCTGCCAGGTAGCGGTCGATAGGATAGCGCAATAAAGCCGGCGCAGAGCGGTTCGTCTTCGGGGCGACGCCAATAAAGCCCTTGCCGTTGTCGCCACGGAACGAAACCGCGTTCGTCGCGCATTTCGGGTCCTTGCTTGTGGAAAGCATCGTCAAAGTGATTGGCCGTACATCGAGAACTCGGACTCCCCAGGCGTTTTTATCATGGGGGAGCCAGGAAACGGCTGCGGAATCAGCGGAAGCCGCTGGGGACACGTCCGCAATGTCTCCAACTTTCTTGGCGCCGAGAATCTTTTTGAACCAATCGGCCATTCGGCAGCATTCGGCAGAATGTCACGTCGCGCAATTCGTCGAAGCCCGGTCGCGTATTGTTGAGGCCCCCGAGTTTAGCCGATCGCTTCCTGCCAGCAATCCGCACCCCAGCCCCGAATGCATATACGGGAATTTGGACGAATTCTGCACGGAACGACTGTTTCGTTTCCGCAATAACCTGGGCTGCGACGATCTGTCAACCGACGGCACGGCGTTTCGTTTCGGCCAATTTTAGCGCCCGGTCGAGCCGCAGGATGGTCTCGCGCGTGGGACTGTGCTTGCCGGCCTCAAGCCGGCTAATGGTTTCCAACCGCACGCCGGCAAGTTTGGCGAGCGCTTTTTGAGTCAATCCCGCTTCAATTCTGCGGCGGATCAATCCACGGGCAATGCTCGCGTCCATGAAAGTTAGAGCATCGGAATTTCCATTGACATCCTCCGGCGGAAACGGCGGAAAGATGCCGGCTTTCTCGGCCAGACGGTCGAATTCAGCCCTGGCCAGCACCACGATCTGGCCGTCGGGAACAGTGAGGGTGACGAATTTCATGTTTCAATCCTCGTAGACTTCCCGTCGGTGGGAAATGCGAACGATCCGTATCTCGTCGCCCGTCGGACGGAATATTAATCGCCAATCGCCTGTCCGCAGACGAAAGCACCCTTTCCACTCCCCCCGCAACGGCTTGGCTCCGCTAACGTCCGGCCATTTTAGCAATCGCAGGGACAGCCCACGAACTCGCTCCTGGATTTCGACTGGAAGAGCCGCGAAATCCTGTCGCGCGTCCGCGGTGATGACCACTTTCACATGCTGGACGCTACGCCGGGATGTCAATCTTGTCAATCCACTGGCGAATTTCGGCTAGACTTTTCTAACCGGCAGTTGCGCGTGAAGTTCAAAACGATCGACGCCATGGGCGAAGGGGCGGCCGATCCAGGCCTCGAAGCAGGGTTGATCGTCGGGGACGTAGCGGCTTCTGGGGAGCCACGTGCCGAAGAGCCATTGGAGGGCGCGCAGTTCCAAATCGATTTCACCCCGCACTTCAACCTGCGCGACCGTCATGCGTGGAAATCGGAACCGGCCGACTTCGCCGGCGGGTGTAAATCGCTCGGCCTCGACGGCGACGTGGTATTGGCAGTCTTCAAGGGAAACCAGCTCAGGATTATCCCATTGATACCCCAGCCACTGGGCATCCAGCAATCCATGACGCTGGGCCCATGTAACCAGACGCTTGGCCGCATCGGGAACGGCGTTTGGCGTGTATGGATTGGGGACGCGGATGTAGGCGACGGTGCGCGCGGGCAAGTCGCGGATTTTCACTTTGAATCCGTCAGGGTTGTGGCGCGCGGGAAGATTCTGGACGTGCAGCCCCGGCGCGGTGTCGTGGGCCGTGGCATGGAGCCTGGCCCCATGAGACTCGCGCCATGCGCTTAGATCGAACTTGCGGGGGGCAATGCCGTAGCGCTGGCGGAAGCTGCGGGAAAAATCCGAAGAGGAAGAAAAACCGCACGCCAGGGCGATCTGGGTGAGGGACAACCCGCGGGAGTGCGACATTATCACCAACGATTTCTCCAGGCGCAGCCGCTTAACGAAATCGGCGATGGTAACCCCAACGAGCATCTGGAAAATCCGGTGAAAGTGGTAGGGCGAGAACATCGCGGCGCGAGACACGTCGGCCAGGCGCACCGGCTCGGCGAGGTGATTCAATATGAAATCTATGGCCAGGTTGACCCGCTCAAGGTAGACCGCCGAAGTGGTGGCGTGATTTTTCGTGAATTTTCGCAAGATTTGCCAAGACCTCTCCCAGCAATCTTATACAATCGGGCGGAAAGCTGAACAGGTCAGGCGCCGTCTCAGATTGGCGGGGCCATATTGAGGAAGGAGTCGGGCCGGTGAAACGAATCGTTATCGGTGTGATCTTGTGCCTGCTTGCCGGTTGTGCGTCGACGAATGCGACGCAGCCAGGCGGCATTCCAAAGACGGGAGAGGACAATATGACCCTGGGGAATTTTTCGGTGAGTCTGGCTGTCAAAGATATCGCGGCGTCGCGCGCGTTTTATGAGAAGCTGGGCTTTCGCGTGGTGGCCGGCGATTTGGTCCACTTTTCCATCATGCAGAATGACACCAGCACGATCGGGCTTTTTCAAGGATTATTTCAGAAGAACATCCTGACTTACAATCCCGGCTGGGATCGCACCACCGCTACGTTGAGCGACTTTGACGACGTGCGCGAGATTCAAAGGACGCTGGTCAGCCGCGGCATTAAGCTGGCGACCACGGTTGACGAATCAACGACGGGACCGGCCAGCATCACGCTGTATGATCCGGATGGGAACCAGATCACGATCGATCAGCACGTGCCAAGCCCGCGGAAGTGACGGCTACGGACTCACCGTCAGCCCCTTCTGCCCGCCGAAATAGAGGAAATCCAACAGCAGCTTCGTCTGCTCGTCGACAGTTCCGCCGAATTGCTCAGCGTTGGCGGACTTGGCGGCACCGAGGTTCTGCGCCTTCTGCCATGTCTGCCCATCCAGGTTAAACACCGGCAACCCCGTGAAATACGGCGGCATGTTGGTGCCGTGCATGACGATATCCGGCTCCTGTACCCACGCCCGCACCCAGCCGCGCTGGAGGCGCTTCCAGGCGAGGCCGAGATTTGGCGCCTTGGCATTCGAAGCAAAAGCCCCAGGAGCGTCTGTTGTGCCCGTCACATTCGCCGTAGGAGCGTCGGGCGTGAAAATGTGGCAATCCAGACAGCGCATGGCCTGCATCATGCTCTCACCGCGCGCTGCGTCGCTATCCGTCATTTTCGGCATCGCCGGGGGCGCACCTTCGGGGTCGCCATACAGCGCGGCGGCAAACTGAGCCTTGAAATTCAACTGCTCATACGTCTGTTCGATGTCCGACGGCGTGGAGGATTTTGGGTCAAGATCAATCGGCGACACCTCCCCCCGGGCCAGCGCCCATGCGACGAGTTTGTCGCGGTCGTCGTCGCTGAGCCACTGCCGCAGATCATCGCTTTCCTTGAGGCTCATGGCATGGAAGTAGGCGACGATCCCCTCGATCTCGTCGTGATCGGGACTGGTCAAAAATGAAAAGCTCGGCATGCGCACGCGCAGCATCGGCCGCAGGGGTTGAACGTGGACCAGAAAGGCCCGCAGCCAATCGTATTGAACTTTATTTCCTTCTCCGCGCAACTGGGGCGGGGCGTAGGTGCTGATCCATGCGGGTTGATAATACTGCTGAATAGTCGGCCGATTGATTTCGGTTTGGTGGCAGCCAATGCAATTGTGCAATTCGGTGATTGCCCGCCCCTTGGCGATTGCCAGAGCCTGGGAATTCAGCGCCTTGTCACGCAGCGTCGCATCGACTGAGGAATTCTTATTGCCCAGCACGAACGTCGCGATGGCCTGCGCGTCATGCTGCGACATATGAAAGATCGGCATGCGCGGCTGGTCCACCGATTCGTTGAGGGCGGGGACGTGCGGATCGGTCAGATGCTGAACGAGCCAATCCTGCCGGGTGTGCTGGCCAGCGGGAAGGCGGCTGAAATCGAGCTTCTCCAGCGGCTTGTCGCCCCAATCGGAGAGGTCCAGGGCGGTTTGTTTGAGCTGCGCGGTGCCGCCGATCTCGTGGCAATTCATGCAGCCGTAATGGGAGATGAGCTTGGCGCCCAGGTCGAGCAGTTGGGGGCGCGACAGGGATGATTGCACCGGCGGCGCACTGCTCCAAGCGTCCGCCGGTTTGGTATCCAGCGCCGCAAGCGCGTCCGTATTGGCGGCATTGCCCGCCGGCATTTTCTTTGTGATGGCCTGCAACTGAGATCGCAAATCGTCATCGACTTTGCCGCGATTCTGCGCGAGCAAATACGTTGCCAGGTCAAGCGCCTCTTGGTCGCTCAGCCGCAGATTCGGCATGAGCGTATAATCGCTGTACTGGTGCGGGTTTTTCAGCCACGCGAAGAGCCACGCGCGAGCGGAATCCTCATCGCGCCCTTCCAGTAAGGCCTGGCCGATGGCGCTCAATTCCGGGCCAAAGTGCGCGAACATCGGCTCGCCGTCGATTCGCGCCGGCGAATCCGCGGACATGTTTTCCATCGCATAGGTCTGCCGCTCGTTATAGCTCATCGCGTCATAGCGCGCTTCCGCATCGGTGCGCGACACCTTTTGGCGATTCATCAGATCAACCACAATCCACGGCTCGCCGTTGCGTCCGCCAACCAGGCCGGTGATATCGCGCGTGGTGGGCTGGCTGCTGTTCCAGTCGTTGAGATTGGTATGACAGGCGAGGCAACCCAACCCCGCCTTGAGTCCCGGCTGCAATCCCGCTTCAACGGCGGCCGCATCGTCGAGTCCGTGCCCCTGAAAGAGCAATCGCCCTGCTTCGTAATGGCCGGTCAAACCGGCCGGAATTGCGGCCGCGTTCGTCACGGGCGTGGAATTGGCGAAGAGATATTCGGTGATCGCCGCCGCTTGCACTCGCGAATCGGCGCCATCGTCTTTCAATATGCGCGGCATGGCCGTGCTGGGCCGGAATGATTTCGGATCGACGAGCCACGCCTGCACGAATCCGCGCGAGAGTTTGCCATCGATATGCCGCAGGTCCGGCCCGACCTTGCGTTTTTCGTATTCGGCGATGGAATCCATGCGGTGGCAATCAATGCAGCCAACGGTCGTAAAGAGTTTCCGCCCCTCGTACAAAATCGGCGCCGCCTCGCGGATGTCGTACACATTGCGATGGCAAGCGAGGCAATCCGCCTGGGCATAGGCCTCGGGAAGGTCTGATTTGCCGGTCAGGTGAAACGAATGATGGAATGGGTCGGTCCAAGCGGCGGCCGTTAGCGGCGCATTGGGCGAGAGAATCCAGACGACGGCGCCGCCGGCGAACAGAACAAACAGCACCACCGCTCGGTGAGGCGACTTGAATCTGCGGGCGGGTGGGTTGCCGGTGGTCACGGTGGCAGTCAACTATGAAGGGGGTGAAAGGTCAACAGCCTTTAAAGTGGATGTATCACGACCTTTGTCGCCGTGATCAAAATCGCATCTCTACAAGTCCATTTAATATAAGTAAATTTATAATAAATACTTATGACTTATGATTCTCTGCGATTTCGCTTTTTAACCGCTCGTAAATCAACAGGAATGGTATAAATAATGTTGAACGAATATGCGATATTGGTATAATGAGGGTGGTTTGGAGATTACAATGAGCGGCAAAAAAGGAATGACCCTGAATCTAACCGATGCCGAAATGGCGGCATTGGACGAGCTCTCAAGAAAAAAAGACCTCTCCAAGACCGCCGTTATTCGGCAGGCAATCAGACTTTATCAAGTTGTGGATTCGAGGCTCGCTGCTGGTGAGAAACTCTTCTTCGAAGATGAGCTGAAGGCGAAAAAGTCCGAACTGATGGTCCTATGAGCGCGCAGGCAATCGGGATATTCGATAGCGAACGCGGCTCACTTGTGCCGGCCATCTTTAAGGACGAGATGCAGGCGATCCAATTTGTCAGCGCGGAAGCAAGTTGGGGACCCGCGCGAGCGGCGGCGCTAAAGCGTCTA
>JBEKYH010000315.1:0-6293 GCA_049511115.1 Tepidisphaeraceae bacterium
CCAGTTAAGAACTCGCGACGGGTAAGCCCGGCAGAAGCACTCGCGGCAGGCGCCGGCCCACGAAAGCGCCGCACGATGACGCGGAACAAATCCATCAGGAGCGCCGCAAAAACGACCACCGGCAATACCAAAAGATGCCAGAGCACCCCGGCCGCCGGCAGCCCCGCCAGGGGAAGATGCCCAAAACAAAGGGCCGCCACCGGAAACGCCAGGGCACAAAACAGAAAGGCGGCCAGGAGTGACCGCCAGAGGGTCGAGTGCCGCAGCCGCGCAAGGCGCGCGTCGGTTCTTTGCCACCACCACAGGTCGGCGGCGATAAGGGAGTAAACGATGAGGTGAAAGGTCACGCTTTTGAGTGTATCGGTCGCCCCCGCTTGCGGCGAGAGCGGGCCGGTCTATACTTCGCCTTTTGGGCGAAGATGAGGACCCAGGACCCAGGGCCGAGGACTGAGATAGAATGCGAGCGATTATCCGCATCAACGACAACTTTTACTTAGGATGGGCATCGCCCACCATTTTTCGCCAGGCGGTGGGCGATGCCCACCCTACGTTGAGGGACTGAACCGGGATGCGCCTGTCTTCATTACTCAGTCCTCAGTCCTCAGTTCGCAGATCCGCCGTGGCGGACCTCAGTCCTTCGTCGGTCAATTGGCTAAGGGCGATCACGCTCGCCCTCATGGCCGGCGTCGGCGGCTGCGTCGAGCGTACGCTCACGATCAACAGCACTCCGCCGGGGGCATTGGTCTATCTCAACGACGAGGAAGTCGGCCGCACGCCGATGACGCGGGATTTTGTCTGGTATGGGGATTATTCCGTGACCTTGCGCAAAGAAGGCTACCAGACGCTAAAGACCAAGCAGTTGGTTTTGGCCCCGATCTGGCAATTCGTCGGGCCGGATATCGCGTTTGATGTGATCCCCTTGCAGTTCAAGGATCAGCAGAGTTTTTCGTATACGTTGAAGCCGTTGCAGCCGATCGGTCCTCAGGAGCTACTGGACCGGGCCGAGCAGTTGAAGACCGAGCTGGAACCCACCCGCCGGCCGGCGACACAACCCGCGGCGGGCAAATCCGCGACAACTCATCCCGCGGCGGGAGCGGAGAATTCTTCGGCGAGGTAGCGGGCGATGCACGTTCTGTTCGTTCACCAGAACTTCCCGGCTCAATTCCGCTATATCGCGCCGCGCCTGATTAATGATTTCGGGTGGCAGTGCTCCTTCTGCACCGAGCGCGTCGAAGGGGATTTGCCGGGGGTGCGGAAAATCCATTACAAGCCGCGCGGCGGGGCGACGGTCGCCAACAGCGTATTTACGCGCAATTTTGAAAACGCCGTTGCCCACTCGCATGGCGTGTTCGAGGCCATGAAGGCCGCTCCGGAGGTGAAGCCTGATCTGATCGTGGCCCACAGCGGCTTTGGATCGTCCCTCTTTTTGCCCTTCCTGTACGATTCTCCCATCATCAATTTCCTGGAATTCTTCTATAGCCCCGTCGGCCAGGACCTGGGCTTTCGCCCGGAAATGCCGGTGGGCGAAAATGAATTGCTGCGCAGCAAGACCAACAACGCCATGATCCTGCTGGACGTGATCAACTGCGACCGCGGTTGGACGGCCACCCATTACCAGCGCGAGTTTTTCCCGCCCCAGTTGCAGCAAAAGATCGAGGCCATTTTCGACGGGATCGACACCTCCGTCTTTTATCGCAAGGAAGGGGCTCGCAAGCGCATCCAGGAGGCTTACAAGATCGAGGCGTCTGACAAGATCATCAGTTACGTCGCGCGCGGTTTTGAAATGATGCGCGGGTTTGACGTCTTCATGAAGGCGGCAAAACTGATCTGCCAGCGAAGGTCGGATGTGACGTTTGTGGTTGTCGGCACCGACAAGGTGCATTACGGCAGCGACCTCAAATACATCAAGGAGAACACCTTCCGCCACCATATTCTCAGCGAGGGAGGGTATGACCTGAATCGGTTCCGCTTCACGGGATATCTTGCCCAGGAAACGCTGGCCGACGTTCTCAGCGCCGCCGACACGCACCTGTACCTGACCGAGCCGTTCATCGCGTCCTGGTCGATGGTCGACGCGATGAGCTGCGGGGCCGTGCTGATCGCGTCGGATCAAAAATGCGTGCGCGAGTATGTCGTGCCCGGAGAAAATGGATTGCTGGTCGATTTTTTCGACTATGAGGCTTTGGCCGAGCAGGCGCTGGCGGTATTGGCCGATGCCGACAAGTATCGGCCGCTGGCCCAGGCGGGGATGCGGACGGTGGCGGAGAAATTCTCACTGGATGTCGCGATTCCGCGCATTCACGAATTCTTCGAGCGCATCGCAGCCACGCCGCGGAACCCGAGCATGTTGCTGGAAAAGCTGGTGCGCAAGGGGACGATGGAGATCATCACCAGCGACCCCGAAGCGCTGGCTCGCAAGGCGAAACTGACCGAATCCCCCAGCGGCGGAAAGGCCGAGGCCGCCGCGGCTGACGGCATCAACGAAACCGCGACCGATTCGCTCGCGGACACCGGCACGCCGCTGGAGCGGGCCGTCGCCAAAGTGCGGCAACTGGGGGAAAAGGCGCGCACCGTTTCCGATTGGGTGCATCAGTCGCTGGCGTTTGCCGGGCCAAAGGACTTTGAATCACTCGGCCCGCGGAATCATCCCGTTGATTTGCAGCGCCTGATGACGCGGCTAGCGGAGTGGAAGGCAAAGACAATCGTCGAGGTCGGTGTGCGCGAAGGAGGCACATTGTTTTTGATCGCGCAGATGGCCGCCGCCGATGCCCTGCTGGTTACCACCGGCACACCCGAAGCTTCAATCCCGCGCGGCCGGATTCCTTTTCTTCAGGCGATGGCCCGGCCAAAGCAGCGGATCGTCTGCGTGACCGATGTGATTGACTCAAATCAGCTCGTGGAACGTGTGAAAACCGCGATTGAGAGCCAGAAAATCGACTTCCTTTTTCTGCACGGCCGCCGGCCCTACGAGGCGCTGGTTGCCGATTATCGAGCGATGAGCAAACTCGTTCGCGAGGGAGGCCTGATTGCCTGGGATGGCATTAGCCCGGTCGCGCCATTTGGACCCGATCGCGGCGGCGGCCACCGCTTGTGGCAGGAAGTGCAATCGCAATTCCCCCAGCGGGCGGAGTACCTCAACGGCGCCGCGACGGAGTACGGCGGGATCGCGATGATAAAGGTGTAATCCCCTCTACTTCTCCGCCAAAACCCCCTCCTCATACGCCCGCACCAATTTCTCCAGCGCCGCGATCCTCTGCCGCAGCGTTGCCCCGACTTCGGTGTCCGCCACCCGGCGCGGCTTATCCAGCGCCCGGATGGTCGTAATCTTGGGCACCATATCCTTCCCGGATTCGATGACGTCCGACACCGAATCGAAGTGGGCATGCTCCGCCAGCGCGATGCGCGACTCGTCGATGATCAGCGTATAGCCGTGATCGCCGTAGGCTTCGGAAAATGCGCCGTCGATGGTGACGGCATTGCCACCGCGCTTGACCGGGTTTTCGCCTTTTTCAATCTTGACCGGTACGTGGCCATTCACGATGAGCACATCGTCGCCGGCGCCGAAATCATGGGCGATCTTGCGGACGAAATCGGCGTCGTGGATCAACTCGAAGTAGGCGTTCTTGTGCTCATCGCGCGCCGCCTTGTCGGCGACGAAGTACCCTTCGAAGGTGGCGATCTTGTCCTTTCCGAACAGCGGACTCTGCGGTCCGGCCCACAAATACCAGAACCAATCGGCGTCGGACCCCGCCGACTCGCTGCCGGCGCGGAAGGCGCGGCGGACCAGCGAATCCAGCGCATCCATCTGCGCTCGGCCCGTGCGCGGAACGCCGTCGATGAAAAGCGGCTGGGGATTTCCGGTCGAATCGACGGCCACACAGGCATGAAAGATCAGCACCTCGTCGCGCTTGCACCACATCCCGCCGCGGCGGACGACCCACTGCATGTGCTCCCAGAGCCGCTGGCTGGCGACGAACGACTGCTTGAGCCGGTCCATGCAGGCGCGCTCCTGCGGCGAAAAAGCGTACGGGTCCTTGGGATCAACGGTGGGGAAATTGCGGTCCAGCAGCGGATAGACCTTGTCGTCAATTTCGACGGTGCCCGCCTGATGGTCGATGCGATGCAGCAGATTGCGATGCTCCAGGTTCCATTGCGGGTGGCGGCGGATGGCGGCGGCTTCGGCCTTTAGCTGCATGATCGCGGCGGCCTTTTGAATCCGGGCCATGAGCAGATCATCGCGCAGGCCCTTGCCGATCAGCTTGAATTGCGTGCAGGGATCGTCCCCATACACCTGGCGGGCAAGCTGCTCAATCGGTTCGAGCAAAATGCCATACCCCTCCTCAAGCTGGCTGAAGCGGCGGTAACGCGCGCTGAAGCGCAGCACCGTGGCGATCAGAGCTTCCTGCCCCAGGCATGCGCCCATCCATTCGGCGTCGTGATTGCCCCAGAGGATCGAGAGATTCGGCTGCTGCATGAGAAAGTCGATGACGCGATCAATGCGCGGGCCGCGGTCGCCCAAGTCGCCCGCCACGATGATTTCCGAGGCGGTCAGATTGCGCACCAGGCGCGACGCCATGCGCACCGTTTCCAGATCGGCCCCGTGATCGCACAGCGCTTCGATCATGGAATCGACGTAGCCCGGTCCGACGCGATTGGTCGGCTCATCGAGCAATTCGGCGAATAGCTCGGCGCGCTGGGGCGGAAAGAATCGAGTCACCCAGGTGCGGCGGTACTCGCGGGCCAGGGCGCGAACAATCTCAAATTGCTCGCGCAGCGTCTGCTTGACCCAGGGGCGGCGCACCGCCGGATCAGCCAGGCGGCTCCTGAGAAAATCCATCGTCTCGCGCGGGTAATAAAGAATCGTCAGAAGCTGGCGGCGCTGGGCATCATCCAAGCGCCCGGCAAAGAGGGAATCCACCAGCGGCCGCAGTTTGCCGCTGGCGTTGTTCACGACATGACGGAGTTTGCGATATTCGCCGTGTACATCGGAGATGACATGGATGACCCCTTTGGGCAAGCCCAGGCCGGCTTGCGCGGCGGCGATCTCCGCCACTGCCGCCTCGGCGTTGGGGTACTGCTGGGCGAGAGCGCCGAGCAAGGTCAATTCGTCGGGTTCAAACGACATGGCCATGGCGATTCCCTCAAGAAAGTGCCCCGTTGGTTATCCCATAATTCGCTCACTTGGTAAATCAAAGCCCCTTCTCGAAAGAATCCGGGCGATCCAGTATAAATGGCGCCTGTCGAACAATACGCGATTGGCGTCACATGCTTGCCGAGTGCGAGGAGGGCGTGACGCCGATACGCCAGAGGCACTTTTTGTGTCATGGAGGACGCCGCAGTGGCAACAGCAACTCGATCTTCCGCCCCGCAACGCGAAACCGCCGAAACGATGGCGGGCAAGCAGAAGGAAATCGCGGTCAGCGAATTCTTCGCCAAGAACCGGCACCTGCTGGGTTTTGACAATCCGCGCAAGGCGCTGCTGACGACCGTCAAGGAGGCAGTGGACAATTCGCTGGACGCCTGCGAAGAGGGGCAGATTCTGCCGGAATTGTGGATTCGCATCGAGGCGCTCAACGGGGGAAGCAAGGCCAAGGCTGAGGAAACCCAGCCCACTTTGCCGGATGCAGCGCCGCCGTCGGTGGCCAACGCGACGCGATTCAAAGTGATGGTGCGCGACAACGGCCCGGGCATTGTGCGGGCGCAAATCCCCAATGTTTTCGGGCGCCTGCTCTATGGCAGCAAGTTCCACCGCCTGCGCATGAGCCGCGGCCAGCAAGGCATCGGCATCAGCGCGGCCGGAATGTACGGCTTGCTGACCACGGGACAATCCGTCGAGATCATCAGCCGGACGGGCAAGAAGAAGCCGGCGCACCGGTTTGAACTGCAGATGGACACGCAGAAGAACCGGCCGGAGATCATTGTCGATGTCGAGATGGACGAGTGGAAGATCAGCCCGGAAGTCGAGATGGAGCATGGCACGGAAGTCGCCATCACGCTCGAGGCTCGCTTTCAGCGCGGCCGCGCGAGCGTGGATGAGTATCTCGAGCAGACGGCCATCGCCAATCCGCATGCCCTGATTCATTACACCGCGCCGGATGGGCTGGTCCGTGATTTCCCGCGCGAAGTGACGGAGATTCCGCCTTCGCCGCGGGCGATTAAGCCGCATCCCTACGGCGTGGAACTGGGCGTTTTGATGCGCATGCTCAAGGAAACCGAGCATAAGCATCTGGGCGCCTTCCTGCAGGAGGAATTCAGCCGCGTTACCCACAAAGTAGCGGTGGAAATCTGCGAGA
>JBEKYH010000316.1:0-6258 GCA_049511115.1 Tepidisphaeraceae bacterium
CAGGACGACGCGGCGGCGGCGATTGCGGAGACGGGGACGCCGGTGTTCGCGTGGAAGGGCGAGACGCTGGAGGAGTATTGGGAGTGCACGGTGCGGGCGCTGACGTGGCCGGACGGCTCGGGGCCGCAGTTGATCGTGGATGACGGCGGCGACGCGACGCTGCTGATCCACAAGGGTTATGAGCTGGAGAACGGCGACGGGTGGGTGAACACGGCGTCGGACAGCCACGAGGAACAGGTGATCAAGGATTTGTTGAAGAGCGTGCACCGGGAGAAGTCGGGGCACTGGCACCGGGTGGCGGAGGAGTGGAAGGGTGTGTCCGAGGAGACGACGACGGGCGTGCACCGGTTGTACCAGCGGCTGGAGACGGGGAAGCTGCTGTGCCCGGCGATCAACGTGAACGACTCGGTGACGAAGTCGAAGTTCGACAATTTGTACGGGTGCCGCGAGTCGCTGGTGGACGGGATCAAGCGGGCGACGGACATCATGATCGCGGGCAAGACCGCGGTGGTGTGCGGTTACGGGGACGTGGGCAAGGGCTCGGCGCAGTCGCTGCGCGGGCTGGGCGCGATCGTGCAGGTGACGGAGGTGGACCCGATTTGCGCGCTACAGGCGGCGATGGCGGGCTTCCAGGTCGTGACGACCGAGGACTCGCTGGGCACGGCGGACATTTATGTGACGTGCACGGGCAACCGCGACATCATCACGCTGGAGCATTTGCTGCAGATGAAGGACCAGGCGATCGTGTGCAACATCGGGCACTTCGACAACGAGATCCAGGTGGACCGGCTGAACAAGCACCCGGGGGTGAAGAAGGTGAACATCAAGCCGCAGGTGGACCGGTACGATCTGCCGAGCGGGCGCTCGATTTACCTGCTGGCGGAGGGCCGGCTGGTGAACCTGGGCTGCGCGACGGGGCATCCGTCGTTCGTGATGTCGAATTCGTTTTCGAACCAGGTGCTGGCCCAGATGGACTTGTGGGCGAACCGCGAGAGGTACTCGCCGGGGGTTTACATTCTGCCGAAGAAGCTGGACGAGGAAGTGGCGCGGCTGCACCTGGAAA
Organism: Tepidisphaeraceae bacterium; assembly: GCA_049511115.1. Taxonomy (GTDB): domain Bacteria; phylum Planctomycetota; class Phycisphaerae; order Tepidisphaerales; family Tepidisphaeraceae; genus JBEKYH01. The sequence continues at coordinate 1,064 of JBEKYH010000316.1, forward strand.
AGATCGGCGTGCGGCTGACGAAGCTGAGCAAGAGCCAGGCGGACTACCTGGGCGTGCCGGTCGAGGGGCCGTACAAGCCCGAGCATTACCGGTATTGAGCGATTGGGTTTTGGGCGTGTAATCTCAAACTGATTATGCCAAAACCTGTCTCATTGATTCCGAACGGAACCATTGAGAAGCGAATTTTTCTGCTGCGTGGGCAGAAAATCATGCTGAGCCAGGACTTGGCTGATCTTTACGACGTGCCGGTTAAAGTGCTCCATCAAGCCGTCAAGCGCCACGCGGCAAGATTTCCGAGGGATTTCATGTTTGCGCTTACTTATCAAGAGTTTGCAAACTTGAAGTCACAAATTGTGACTTCAAGTTGGGGAGGTGTGCGTCGGGCACGGCCTTATGCCTTCACCGAACAAGGCGTGGCGATGCTTTCAGGGGTGTGCTCAATAGTCCGCGGGCGGTCCAGGTAAACGTCGCCATTATGCGAGCTTTTGTCCGCCTGCGTGAAGTGCTCACGAACCACAAGGAGCTTGCGATAAAATTGGCGGAACTTGAACGCAAACTCGCGGCTCATGACGGCCAAATTCGCGCCGTTTTCGAAGCCATCCGTGAATTGATGGATCCCGTACCGCCGTCAGCTAAGCAGGGCGAGATAGGATTTCATGTGCGGCTGACAAAAAGCTGAAAAGCTCAGAAGCATTCCGGCCGGGGCCGTACAAGCCCGAGCATTACCGGTATTGAGGGGGCGGCGGGCCGCGAAGGACAAAGCCGGGGTTGTGCCCAGGGCATGATTGCCCGAATATTTATGGGCTGGCAATCCGCGGGCATTCCCGGGTTGACACGCCGCCAAACGGCGGGTAGTTAGCTTCCAACGGCTGCACCCGAACGGGTGCTGGGTTGGTTCTCCCGGGTTGAAGAGCGCGCGAACAACCTAAAAATCCCATGAAAACCATTCAGCCGCTTTGTTTTGTCCTCCCGGGCCGCCGCTGCGGCTTGGCCGCGCTGCTCTTCACCGTGCTTCTGCTCGCCAGCCACCTGGCCCACGCGGGCGACGCGCAGTGGCTGCTCAATCCCGTGGATAGTAACTGGAGCAATGCCAACAACTGGTCGGCCGGCGGCCCGCCCAATGGCCCGAGCGACACCGCCACCTTCGGCCTCACCAACCTCGGCAGCATTGATGTCACGGCGGATACGGAGGTGGACGGCATTGTGTACACTTCCGCCCCCGCGCCCGCCCTCACCATCTTCACGCTTTCAAACACCATTTTCGATATCGACGGGGCCGGCCTCACGAACGATTCCGGGCACCTGCAGGTCCTGGTCAGTGAATACGGTTCAGGCGGCAACGTCGCCGCGCGGATTAACTTCCGGAACAGCGCGACCGCCGGCAACCTCACCGAATTGATCGCCGTGGGCGGAGCGGCTGACAATGATGGCGGCGGTGGTTTCAATTTCGAGGACAACACGACGGCCGGCAGCGCGACCCTGGTCAATGACGCGGGGGCGACCGCACTCGCGAGCGGCGGTCGCATTAATTTCATGGACAACGCGACGGCCGGCAATGCCAACATTACCAACAACGCCTCGGCCTTCGGAGGATCGAGTGGAACTGACCTTGAATTCAATAACAACGCGACGGCGGGCAATGCCAACATCACCAACGACGGCGGGACCGCCAGCGGCGCGGATGACGGCTTTACGGGCTTCCTGGCCTCCTCGACCGGCGGCAATGCCACTTTTACCAACAACGGCGCGACCGCCAGCGGCGCCGGTGGCGGCAGCTTGGTCTTCGACGACAACACGAGCGCGGGCAATGCCACCATTATCTCGAACGGCGCGACCGTCGTCGGCGGGAACGGCGGCGTGACGGAGTTCTTTGTCAACGCAAGCGCCGGCAATGCCAACATCACCACCACCGGCGGGCCCGACGCGAACGTCTCCACGGGATTCACGGAATTCTTCGACAACTCGACCGCCGGCAATGCCACCCTCACCACCCTCGGCGGAAACACGACCGACGTCGAAGGTGGTGTCGTGGAATTCAACGATACCTCGTCCGCCGGCAATGCCACCTTGGTCACCAGGGGCGGTACGGCCGGCGCCTTGACTGGCGGCTTCGTGCACTTCAGTGACAATTCGACGGCCGGCCAGGGCAACTTTACCACCAACGGCGCGGACGCCAACATCCAGTCCTCTGGCTCGATCCTATTCTCCGACAACTCGACGGCCGGCGCGGGCACCTTTACCAACAACGGCGGGCTGGCCAGCGGCAACCTCGGCGGCACGATGGTACTGTATCAGTTTGATTTCGGTTTTTTCGACATCTCCAGCAAAACCTTATTCAAATGGCTAATAAATCCATACTTATGGGGTATCCGGCTCATCTGGTGAATGAGCTTTTGGCGAACTTTGGCTGGCTTTGTCGGGATTGCTGCACCGCGAAGGGCGTTCAAGCGATTGAGGACATCGTGACCTATGTATGTGTCATTGCAGACGACAAGGCCCGGCAGAATGCCATCTTCGACCTTCGTTCGCAGAAGTGTGTTGACGGTTCCAACCCAACGGACGCCCTCCGCGCCGTCGCAGCAAAATACCGGCCCCCCGCTTACCCCCTGCATCCCACGCCCGTCAATGAGGTAGGCTTTGCGCGTGTTCGCGCTGCCATAGCGCGAGCTAATGTGGCCAGAAAAAAAGCAAATCCGCCAATGCTGCGCGACATCTTTGTCCTCAAAAAACGGAAACCCTATCCAGCCAATCTCATCGCCGGGATTCAGCGGTTTCTCAAAGGGGATTTGGGGGATGAAGGTGTTTGGCAGTTCAAGCGTCGGCTTGCTGAATATGACTATGCTGGAATCGCCGCCGACTTTCTTGCGGGGGAATATGATGCGTTCCTCATGCGTTAGTACCAAGTTCCGGCTTTGGTCGTGATTGGACAGCAAAAGAGGCGTTCGTTCCCTTCGGGCTGCGTCAACCACATGGCGCACGGTCGCCAACACCTGCAATCCGCCTCGCGTTCTTCCCAGTAAAAACCCGCTGCCTATTATAGGCTAAAGTCCGTATTCTTTCGCACATTTGAGGCTGGCGCGTAAAGTGGCTTTTCCCCATGAGTCAGATTCCTGACCCGTCAGCGACGCGGGAAGGTTCGGCTCCGGCAGTTGCCGAAGCGCCGCCTTCCCTGCTCGACAATGTGATCCAGATTGACCGTGCCGCCATCGAAAGCCCCACCTGGGCGAGATGGTGCGCGGCACCGTGGAGCAAACCCTCAACGCGCTGCTGGAAGCCGAGGCCGACGCCTTGTGCCAGGCCACGCGTTACGAACGTTCGCCGGAGCCGCGCGGACACCCGCGCGAGGCAGTCACGCTGAAGGTGCCCAAGCTGAGCCCGCTGCCGTTCGAGACGGCGATTATCGAGCGGTACAAGCGGCGCGAGATCTGCGTGGAGGAGGCCGAGTCGGGCAAACTGCGCAACGAATGGCCGCTGGGTTGGGCTATTACCATGCCAGCAACAAGAGGCAACGACGCCACCTGATGTCGTTCCCATCCCGATTGCCATCATTGCCAATCCAGCCGCTATAGCGGCCCTAAACCTCTGATTCAAAGGGCATTGCGCGGGGTAACTTTGTATATAAGTCTCCTATGAAGCCTTCGGAAAATATTGACGCGTATACGTATAATCAGATTTCAGATGCAATTCAATGAAGCTTAAATACCAGATGCAATAGGTGTCGAAGCGTGCAATATCAATTTTCCATTTTGTAATCCATTAACGGAGGCGCTAAGCGTGATGGGATCGTTAGGGCTCGCAGCCGTGCTGGCTCGCAAGATTACAAGGCAACGTCCGTTGTAGGCGTAGCGTTGGCTTGCTTGGTAAGATTCGTGGCTGGAGATATCGGCGTTGTCTACTGCGACGATATAGCCAGGGCCATCAACGCTGAAGGTTATCAAATCGCCGGTGGTTGCGCACCGCACCCCACTCTCGTCGCTAATGGTAGCAGTGACAATTGCTACATGATCAAAGTCGCCCGGTAGTAGCGAAGACTTTGAATTGTCAAGTGTAAGCACAACTTTTGTTGGAGCACCAGCGCTAACAAGTGAGTCGGTGGCAACGGACTTGCCATCAATTATCGCGACAGCTTTTAACTCGCCTGGCTCGTAATTGATTTTCCATGTAGGCGGATTGTCTGGTTCGGAGCTTAGAATGCCAAGAGATTTACCGTTAAGGAAAAGCTCGACATGTTGGGCGTTGGTGTAAGCGACTACTGTCTGCTTCTCGGGATTAGTAGGATTCCAATCGAAAATGCCGACCTGATTCCGACGGCCATTGGCCTCAATGACACTTTCCAGGCGCGCCAATGCCACGAATGGCGGGTCATCAACCCACAAAGAACGGCGCTGTTGCGCGGAAGCTTTTGGCTGCCCCATCCGGTCGAACAGGCCCGAGGGATTGGTGGTGTTTGGCCAGTTGGCTTCACCAAGATAATCGATTCCGGCCCAGACAAACTGGCCCGCAAACGGCGGATTGTCGCGCACCAAGAGCCAGTGCACAGCAGCGACGTATTCTCCTGTATTGATGATTTTTCGCGACGGTTTGGCGTTGTGCGCATCGAGCAAATCTGGGTCGTGGTAATTAGCGCCAATGATGTCGAGTAAGTCCGCCAAGTTATCGTCAATGTCACGGTTTGCCACTTGATTCAGCATCGCCATCGTCACTGGTCGCGTCGGATCGTACTGATGGAAGAGCCTCACTAGGTTAGTAAGTATCCCTTTCGACTGAGTCGCATCGAAAATATCACGAATTTGATTACCCGCGCTATAAAGGATGACACTAGGGTGATTACGGTCGCGCAGAACGGTGTCTCGAAGGTCCGAATTTGACCACTGGTTGAAATACCGATTATATCCCATTTCAGCGGTGGGTTGTGCAACCGCCCATGAGTCGAAAAGTTCATCTACCACCAAAAATCCAAGCCGATCGCACAAGTCAAGAAGCTCGGGCGATGGTGGGTTGGAGGCCCAACGTATGGCATTCACTCCAATTCCTTTGAGTAAGCGCAGCCGGTATTCCCAAACGGCACTCGGCACAGCTTCACCTAATGCTCCTCCATCCTGATATAGCACTACCCCTTTGATCTTGATGTTCCTTCCATTAAGCCAATAGCCCGTGTCCGCTCGAAAATCGCTGGTTCGGATGCCAAACGCAGT
>JBEKYH010000317.1:0-6249 GCA_049511115.1 Tepidisphaeraceae bacterium
TCCCAGTAATCTCAATGCAATCATGAAAACCTCGGCCGTTCATCCGGCGGCCGTTCTGCCACGCGGAGTCAATTGAATTGTATCCTTACGCAGTCCCAGAGCGATTAGAATTTGCGGGCTAATTTGTCGGCGGGTCGCCGGTTTCGTCCGCGCGGCTCTCAGGAGCGGTTCTTCCGGAGCGGTTGACATTCGTCCAGAAAGTGGTTGAAATTCGTCCACAATTTGGACGATATTCAACCATGGCCATCCTTCGCCGCCATATTGCCCGCGCCATCCTTGCCTCCCTCAAGGACAGCCCCGTGGTATTCATTCAGGGCGCTCGCCAGACCGGCAAGAGCACCCTGGCCCAGTCCCTTTCGGCGCTGGGTCATTCATCTCGCTACCTGACCCTTGACGACGCGGCCACCCTCGCCGCCGCGCAGTCCGATCCGCAGGGATTCGTCGCCGGCCTTGAGGGGCCGGTCATTCTCGATGAGGTCCAACGCGCTCCCGGCCTGGCTCTGGCCATCAAGGCGTCGGTCGATGAGAACCGCACTCCGGGGCGATTCCTCCTGACGGGGTCCGCCAACGTCCTTCTGCTTCCCAGGCTCTCGGAGTCCCTGGCTGGTCGAATCGAGATTCACACACTCTGGCCGCTTTCCCAGGGCGAGCTCGCGGGTAGTCGCGAGAACTTCATCGACGCGGTGTTCCAGGACCGATTCGCGCCCGAGAAAGTCAAAGGCGAGGGATGGCCCAAACTGGCCGCCCGACTGGTCCGGGGCGGATATCCGGAAATGCTGCGTCGCATTGACGCGCCGCGCCGCCGCGCCTGGTTCGGCTCTTACATCACGACCCTCCTGCAACGCGACGTTCGTGACATCGCCAACGTCCGCGACCTTTCCGATCTTCCGCGGCTCTTGACGCTGATGGCCTCCCGTGCCGGCGGACTGCTCGACTACGCCGACTTGTCGCGCGGATTGTCCATGCCGCAATCGACGCTCAAACGCTATACGGGACTTCTGGAGGCGACGTTTCTCGTCCAAACCCTGCCTGCCTGGTTCGCCAACATCGGCAAACGCCTGGTGAAATCGCCCAAGTTGCTGGTCAATGACGCCGGCCTGCTGGTCCACCTCCTCGGCGCCGACATCGAGCGGCTCAAGGCCGATCCCACGCTTGGCGGCGCGGTGCTGGAGAACTTTGTGGCCATGGAACTGCTCAAGGAACGCGGCTGGTCCGATCTCCAGCCCGGCTTGTTTCACTTTCGCACCCACAACGGCGAGGAAGTCGATCTCGTGCTGGAAGACCCCGCCGGCCGGATCGTTGGTATTGAAGTTAAGGCCACCGCTACTCTGAACGCCGGCCATTTCAAGGGACTCAAGGCTCTGGCCGAAACGGCGGGCGATCGGATGGTTCGCGGAATTGTCCTTTACGGCGGAAACACGGCGGTGAACTTTGCAAAAAACCTCCTCGCTCTTCCCATGCCGAATTTGTGGGCGACGTTTGCGGATTGAGGCAACATTCTCGTCGCCGCTTAAGAACGCTTTGTATCCCCCCCTCCTCCTCGCATACAATCCAAGCAAATGCCACACTCACCTGAAAAACTAATCATCATCGGTTCGGGCCCGGCGGGGTGGACGTGCGCCATCTACGCGGCCCGCGCGAATTTGCAGCCGGTTCTTTATGAGGGGGCGATCAGCGAGGAAAACCGGATGCACGGCCGGCTCCCGCTGGGCCAGTTGAACATGACCACCGAGGTCGAGAACTACCCCGGCTTTCCCACCGGCGTGCAAGGACCCGAGCTCATGGTCGCCATGCGCGAACAGGCCGAGCATTACGGGGCCCGCATTGTCACCGAGGACATCGCCTCCATCGACCTCTCCAAGCGGCCCTTTGCCATGATTGATTCCGAGGGTCATACGACCAGCAGCCAGGCGGTCGTGATCGCCACTGGGGCCAGCGCCAATTACCTGGGACTGAAATCCGAAGAGGAGTACAAGAACCGCGGCGTCTCCGCCTGCGCGGTCTGCGACGGGGCGCTGCCGCGCTTTCGGCACAAGTCGCTGATCGTCGTCGGCGGGGGGGATTCGGCGTGCGAGGAAGGCAATTACCTGACTAAGTTTGCCAGCACGCTGCATCTGGTCCATCGGCGCGACAGCCTGCGGGCCAGCAAGGTGATGGCCAAGCGATTGCTCGATAATCCCAAGGTCAAGCCCGTCTGGAATTCGGCCGTTGAAGAAGTGATCGGCTGCGAGGAGCACGGCATGACCGCCGTCACCGTGAAAAACCTCCAGACCGGGCTCACGCAAACCATCGAGGCCGCCGGCATGTTCGTCGCCATCGGGCACACCCCCAACACGAAATTCCTCAACGGGCAGTTGGCCACCGACGCGCACGGATTCATCAAACTGACCGACCCGTTCCGCACGCTGACCAGCGTCGAAGGCGTTTTTGCGGCCGGCGATGTGGCCGATCCGATGTATAAGCAGGCCATCACCGCCGCCGGCATGGGCTGCAAGGCGGCGCTCGATGCCGAACGGTGGCTGGCGGCGAACGGCGTGGATTAATTGATGTTGAACGATCCGGTCAAAGTGCCCAATTCAGTGAAGTGGCTCGTAGCCTTCGGGTTGATCACTGCCATCTTTCCGCTCTTTAGCGACCTCCCTTGGCAGGCGACCGCGGGGGCGAAAGGCGCCTATAAGACGTGGCTATCCGTCTTTAGCTGGATCGAACTGCCGCTGAATCTGATGCTTCTCGCCGCGTGCGTCGGCGTATGCTTGCGGGGGCGAAGCTGGGGCCGCACCTGGATGTTGCGCTGGGCGTTGCTCGTGACCATCTACGAGACGGTACAGCTTCTGGTGATGGCGCAATGGGTCATTCCCAAGGCCGACCTGACGGACATACCGAGCGGCGACGAAATGGCACAGGCTTTGGATCCTTCGTCCATCCGCGGGCTTTATGAGATGCTCTATGCCGTCTATTGGATTTCCATGATCAGCCTTTCCAGCTACGCCTGGTGGGTGCTGACGCGGACTGCCGTCCGCGAATTCTACGAAAGCAGCGATGGAACCACGCCGCCACGGCTATCCGAAGACGCACCGTTTGTGCCACCGACTTAGCTTTGTCGCGGTGCGCGAAAAAGGCCGCCGCGACTCGCGCGGCCCGGTGACCGTGCGCGCCCTGGCCAACCCGCTTGGCCACTGCCGCCTCGGCATGAGCATCGGGCGCCACGTAGGGAACGCCGTTCGGCGCAACCGCATCAAGCGCTTACTGCGCGAGGCGTTCCGGATGCTCCAGTACGATTTCCCGGCTGGGTATGACATTCTCATCACCGTGCGGGCCCATGAGCCGCTCACGCTGGGGGAGTATCAGAAGATTCTGTCGGGGGCGATGGGGAGATTGGGTGCTGGGGACTAAGAAAGAGCTCACCGCGAAGACGCGAAGAACGCGAAGAAGACGCCAAGGATTTCAATTTTCCTTTTTGGGGTCTACCCCTGCTTCGAGAGAAAGCTATAGCTTATGCTTGCCGGTGGCCTTCAGGCGCGACAGGAGCACCAAGTCGGCCGCTTCCTCGGCATCCCTGAGAAGCGTCTTGCGCGGCGTGCCTATCCGCGCACGCATGGTACTGCCTCAGCGATGTCCACCCGCGCGGACGCCACAAGGCCCGCGTCTTCCGCTCACGGCTGGGACTGACCGACAGCGACACGCTCCGGCAAGCGCTGCTGGATGCGGCGACGACCCGGCAGGATGATTTACTGCCGACCGATGCCGATGAGTTCGGGCAGCGCTATGTGCTGGATTTTGAGTTGACCACCGCCGCCGGCAGTGCAATAGTGCGATCCGCCTGGATCGTTCTGGCCGGTCTGGACTCCATGCGATTGACCAGTTGTTATGTGCTGTAGCCGCGGACAACGCCTCAACGGTGCACAGACGGGAGAAGTGATATGAACAACATTCAACTGCTCGATGTCGTCGCCCTCACCGCAGATCTTCCCGACAAGAGGCTGCTCCGCGGCCAGGTCGGTACCGTCGTCGAGACGCTCGCTCCTGGCGTCTTCGAAGTTGAGTTCTCCGATGACCAGGGGCGAACCTATGCGCGACTGGCGATCAGGGAGAGCCAGCTTTTGGTCCTCCACTACCAGCCGCAGCAGGCCGCTTGAGGACGTGATTGTCCCCTTTTCCTGCCTCGGTTCGATGAGCGGGACGTGTAAGCGGAGCGCCTCGCGCCACGTGTCGACTCTACCCTGTATTTGGAAAAACTAGCTGCGTCCCCGTATCATGTCCCTTGTCCGCCTGCGGACGTAGAACCAGGTGCCAATGATTAGGCATCAGGCACAACCCCAGCACATCGACCGGCATGATCCGCTGGCGGGCCTGAAGGAGAAGTTTCACGAAGGCGGCGTAGTCCTCGGGCTTATGGAAGATTTTCATCCGGCCGTTGCCGCGATTGAGCACGTGATAGATACCCCCGCCCTCGACGGCCCGCGCTGTTCTTGGCATCGCCAGAAGCTAGCGGAAAGGGCGGAAAACGTCAATATTATGAATGTCCCCTTTTCCTGTCTGTCCCCTTTTCCTGTCTAGAATTTTCCGACCCCTTAGAATTTTCTTGCCCCCTCTACTAATCGGCGCGATCGCCTCTTGCCCGGCGGTTTTTCTAGTCCATGCCGGTGGAGCCGCGCGTCTCCGTTCCCCATAAAGTCCTCCCTGAATGAAAAGTAGTCGTGAAGAACCACGTAACAGCCAACGCAACCAGCAGAAAAGCGAATTCCAAGGCCCTGAACGAATTACTAGCGTCGGCGACCACGTCGGCGCCAGAGCAGGCCAATAACTCCCACCGCGAGCACTCCGACCGAACCGGGCTCCGGCACCTCGGCAATGCGGAACCCCGTGTCGACACTCTCTAATGTTGGGAAATCGATGGAAAAGCTGTTCGACTCAAGACTGCCCACACCGAGATTAAATGACCCGCCGAAGGAGAGACGTCCGCCGTCAGAAACTGTTTCCGTCCATTGGTATACATCGCCGCCCATATCATAAGTTCCGAACGCGCCAGGGGATGAAGAAAAGGAACCGACGGGCGATATCCCTGTTGCCGGGTCGCTGCCACCGAGGACCGGGTCCTCGAAGTTCGCGTTATTATTCCCGCTGACAGAAAGGACGTTGCTCGGCGGCGTATCGCTCTGCGTCGGGTAAAGCCAGTAGCCCGCGTTCGCCGAGCCGCCTTTGTAATAGGCGACCTTGTACCACTCGTTCTCCGTCGGAATTACATACACGGCGTTCGCCGATCGCGAGATTGCCGCCAGTTGTTGAGTGGTAAAGGTGCCAGTGGCGCCGTTGACGTTATACGAGCCGTCCTCCGTTGTGCTTGCGTTCTCGACGCTAGTGCTAGGCTGGCCATTCTCCAGCCAATTACAAAACCTCGCGGCGCCCAGCCAGGACACTTCGTTAAGCGGCAGATTTGCGCTTCCGCTCGCAACGCTATAGGCATAATTCCCCGGCGTCCCAGATTGAATGATTCCGCAGCTTCCAAAAGTATTGCCAGGGGCCATGCTTCCGTTATAAAGACCGTATTGGTCCGTCTTTGCCACGGCATTCAAAAAATCGCAATATTGCGATACGGTGATATCGTATTGGCCCATTTGGTAGGAATACGGCACCGACCCCAGCCCATTGGCATCCGGCGCATTGCCCGGATTGCCGACCTGAACGAAGGAGAGCGAAGTGTCCCCCGAAGGCATATTAAACACATCGGCCCTGGCCGCCGACGTTATCGCCAGCGCCCAAAGTGCCAGGCTCGCCAACGAAAGAACCCGCCTCGCCAAACTTGATATGTCGAACATAAGTCACCTCTCCTGCAAATAGGCGTTTACCAGACCACGCCGCCAGGAAGGCAGGGAACGGCAGATAGGCTGCCGACCACATTTGTGAATCTAATTGGCAACACTTTGCCTAGGCTGCGTCCACAAGATTCCCGAGTTTAACACTTCGCCAGCGCTCACTTCCGCGCCACACCCTTATTTTATGTGTGTCCAGTGACCAAAATCGTGAAGGAATCCCCGCGGCCGGACACCCTAGCTCGCTCCCGCCACGGCCGACCCTCATTTTCAGCCCAAAAACGACGTTGATGGGACCGGAATATTCCACGCATGATAATAGCAGGGGAGTATTACTCCTGCCGCTGAAAGTCCCCAGCCTTTTCGCCGCGATGTCAGCGGCAAAAAGAATCGGGCCGGTGCCCGCATGTGGTGCTTTTAGTCCGCCAATGAAGCGCCC
>JBEKYH010000318.1:0-6246 GCA_049511115.1 Tepidisphaeraceae bacterium
CCGTCCGGCGCAACGTCTGGCTCAGCCCCAGCCGATGGATCGCCCAGCGCCGATTTCAAACCTTGCCCCTCGATACTCCCGCCGGCCCGGTGTATCCCTGCGTCGGCGTTTACACCATCAACGGCCAGGCCGCCGGCGCATACGCCCGGTATTCACCGCGGGCTGTCATCGATTACGCGGCAGTTGATGTCGCCGTACTGATCGACCCTCAATTGCCAAGCTGGGGGGAATCGCCATGACCAAAGAAGACATATTCGACATCTGGGCTTCGCCCTCGGGCATCTGGTCCCCTTGGGCCAAGCCCGTATTGTTCTCCTCCATCAGCCCCGCCGCGAACCTGATCGTCGTCAATGACGCGGGCGAACCAGACATGACCTGGGCCAACGCCGCCGATGGCAAAACCGCCATCGTGGTCGATCTCCCCGGCAGCGACTCCGTTGCCGCCGGCATCAAGCTTGCCTCGCTCGGTTATCGCCCCGTGCCCCTCTTCAACGCCATCTCCGATTCCGCCCCCTGGACGGCGGCAACTGTCCCGGGCCTCTTTCCATCGTCAGCCGTGAACGTGCATCCGATAGTCTCCGCACTGTCGCAGCGCGCCCCGGACCTGTCCGCCGTTCAATTACCGCCCGACGCTCCCCCCGCATTCCTCCTCGACGCCAACCGTCGCGGCGGCGCCGCCCCTCTTTTACCCGGCATGTTCGACAATCGCTCCATAAGCCTGCCCACCGACTTTCCCTCCGCCAATCTCCTGCGCTCGCGCGGAATCACCCGCGTCGTCGTCGTGCAGCCCAAAAGCATTCTGCCTGACCCCGACCTATGCCACACCCTGCGCCGCTGGCAGGACGCCGGATTGCCAATCCTCCTCAAATCCCTCGAAGAAGCCGGCGCCCCCGTCCCCGTCATCGTCAACCGCCCGTTGGGCTTTCGCCTCCTCTGGCACAACTTCCTCGCCACCATCGGCCTAAAACGCAGCCCCTTCGGCGGGTTTGGCGGACGCTTGCCGGTGCCGTCGGCTGGGTGATGCCCTTCGGCGGTCCTTCGCGTTATGTTTGCGTCTGCCGATTATCGCTACAATGCTGTACATGGAATGCACAACCCCGCATCGTCCATGCCCCCCGTCACCATTTCGCCGATCCTTCTGGTCCGCATTCACAATCGCCGCGCTACTCGCAGCCGCCGCCTTCGCCGCTGATACCCAGCCCGCCGCCGGGCCGCCCGACATCGATAAAGTTATCTCGATCGCTCCAATCAATCTGAAAACCAACGCGGTCACGCCTCAAAAAGCATTCGAAATGTAACCGATCCCCCTCCCTTGCTTTCCCCCCCTCCCCCCGCCGACAATCCCCCCGGTGTCACAAGCCCTGGCCGAGCTTTCGACTCCCGCCTCCGCCGGCCCGCGGCAGCGCCTTGATTCCCTCGATCTCCTCCGCGGCGCCAGCATCCTCGGCATCCTCCTGATGAACGTCCCCTCCATCGGCCTGCCGTCGGCGGCTTACACCAATCCCACCGCCTATGGCAATATAAGCACAGCCAACTACTTGACCTGGATCATCATCCACATCTTCGCCGACATGAAGTTCATCACCATCGTCTCGACCATGTTTGGCGCCGGCATCATCCTCCAGGCCGAGCGCTCCGCCGCGCGCGGACTCTCGCCCGCCGGCGTTCACTATCGCCGCATGGCCATCCTCCTCCTCATAGGCTTGTGTCATGCCTACTTCGTCTGGTTCGGCGACATCCTGGTCATGTATTGCCTGGCCGGCATGATCCTCTTTCCCCTTCGCCGCCTGCCGGAAACTGCCCTCATCGCCACCGGCGTTTGCTTGATTTCCGTGGCCACTCTCATTGTCTATTGCAATTATCGCCAGATTTTTCAGCCCGTGCTGAGCATCACTGACATGTCCGAGCGCATCGTGAGTGCCGTGGACGGCAACGATGGAGAGCTTCACGCCTACCGCGACGGCTGGAGCGCGGAGATGGCCGGCCGCGCCCCGTACTCCTTCGACAACGAAACCACCAGCTTCGCTCTTCACTGGTTCTGGCGCTGCGGCGGGGCCATGCTCATCGGCATGGGCCTGCACAAGGCCCGCTTCTTCCATGCCGCCTGGCCCAGGCCCGCCTACGGCGCCATCGCCGCCTTCGCCATCCCCGCCGGCGCGATGATCACCATCCTCGGCGTCCTCTTCAACGACTACTACGGCTGGAATCCGGCCGATCTCGACTTCCCCGGCATGGAGTTCAACTACTGGGGCTCCCTCCTCAGCGCCTTTGGCTACATGGCCCTTGGCAACACCGTCGCCATCCACGCCGCCCAACACGCCGGCGGCCTCATCGCGGCCGCGGTCGCCCCCATCCGCGCCGTAGGCAAAACCGCCCTGTCGAATTACATCATGCAAAACCTCATCTGCACCACCATCTTCTACGGCCACGGCTTCGGCGAATACGGCTATATCTCCCGCATCGGCTGCCTCGAAATCACCCTCGCCATCTGGGCCTTTCAGCTTTTCGTTTCCACCCTCTGGCTCCGCCGCTTCAACCAAGGCCCCCTCGAATGGCTCTGGCACAAAGGCGTTTATTTCAAATGATCCCCGGTCTTTCCCCCTCGCCCTGTACACAGGGAGAGGGCTGGGGTGAGGGTTCTTCCTTCCTACCAAGAAGATACGTCGAACCACGACATTCTCACGAGGCACGAGGCAAGCAGTTTGTTGAATTGACTCTCCTGCGCGAGGTAAAATGTCATGGTGACCAGTCGGAGAGCGATCATTTTAGCAACGGTGGCTGTCGGGTTTGCGATATGCACATTGTTCGCGGGAATTTACGCTGCCGGCTATTGGTTCCAACATCACGGCGACGGGCCAACTCATACCTTCCCCCTTGACGGCAATGGCCCAATCACCGATCAAGAGGCAATAGAATACTCCAAAGAAGTTTTGATTTCCGACGGACGCTTTTCCTCCGATCTTGCCCTGTCGCCATTCGGCAACGACGCATATGTCAACCGCGCAGACGATCCAGCTTACGCGACAGTGGATTGGCGGAACCAAAAGACGTATCGTGAGTGGTTCGTCCAAATGAAGCGCCTCAACGGGAAGGTCGAAGCAATCTCATATCCGGGAGAATGACAGCGGGATTTCAAACCGGAGAACGACCCTTCACGAATCAAACGCTAGGCAGCGATATACACATGCCCCAACCGCTCATCATCAGCCTCGAAAAACCCCTCCCCGAAGCGCAAGCCGCCTACGCCAAAGCCTCCTCCGGCAAAGCCATCGGCCGCGAAATAGAAAAACTCGACTTCGCCGCGCGCTGCAAAAACATCCCCGCCCTGACCTCCCTGCTCTCCGAAAGTCAGGCCGCCCTCATCGAGCAACTCAAGGACCAAGGCTTCGATCCCACAAAGATGCGCCTCCCCGCCGAACTATGGCACCCCGCCACCAACGGCCTGACAATCGTCCGCGCCCTGATCGACTACGTCACCGCGAAACTAAACGACTTCAAACAACCCAACCCAATCCTCCGCGACCTGAAAGCCGCCGAAGCATTACTAACCGCCGCCCAAACCGCCGGCATCCGCTTTCATTTCACCAAAGCCTGACCGCGCGCCGCATCGAAGAGAAAATGAACGCCGAGACTCAGAGACGCCGAGAAATGCATTTCAAAAAATTTGATTGACTTGAATTCTCTTCTCGGCGCCTCCGTGCCTCTGCGTTCATTCCTCCCCCCGCGCACCAGAAACCCCTCGTCGCGCCGAGTTCCGAATAACGAGAAATCCAAACCGGCCCAAACTCCCGTATTACATTCCAACCGATGCTGAATTTCCTTCGCATTTTCTTCCTCCGCGCCTTTGCGCCTCAGCGTTCATTCTCCCCCCGCGCGGACCAGGAACCCCTCGTCTCGCCAAGCGACTTCGCACGAATTGGGCCTACAATACCGATCATGAAAACCAACACTGCCACCTTCGCCGCCGGCTGCTTCTGGGGCGTTGAAGCCGCCTTCGCCAAAATCCCCGGTGTGCTCTCCACCGCTGTCGGCTACACCGGCGGCACCCTGCAAAATCCCACGTACCGCCAGGTCTGCACCGGCCGCACCGGCCACGCCGAAGCGGTGCTCGTCACCTTTGATCCCGCGCGCATCACCTACCCCGAATTGCTCGACGCATTCTGGAGCTGCCACGATCCCACCACGCTCGACCGCCAGGGCCCCGATGTCGGCTCCCAATACCGCTCGGCCATCTTCGTTCACGACGCCCAGCAGGACGCCGCCGCGAAGGAGTCGATGCGCGAAGTGGACGCCGCGAAAATCTTTCGCCGCAAGATCGTCACCCAGATCGTCCCTGCCCAGCAGTTCTACCCGGCCGAGGATTACCACCAGATGTATTTCCAGAAGCAAGGCATGGGCGATTCCTGCCACGTCGGCATCGCCGATGTGCACACCCAACTCGCCAAAACCGCCGCCCTCCAGCGCGCCGCCGCCGCGAGCGCTACGCCGCAATCCGCGCCCGCGCAATCCACAACCGCCTCTTGCGCAACTGACGAAGGCAGTTCCTGCGGCACGTCCCATTGGAAAGCCCTCAGCGACGCCGAACTGCGCAAAAAGCTCACCCCCGAACAATACAAAATCGCCCGCCAGGCCGGCACCGAGCACGCCTTCACCGGCAAATACTGGAACGACCATCGCCCCGGCATCTACCGCTGCGCCGTCTGCGAACAGCCCCTTTTCAACGCCAACACCAAATTCGACTCCGGCACCGGCTGGCCCAGCTTCTTCGCCCCCATCGACAAACAGGCCGTCATCGAACACTCCGACTTCTCCCACGGCATGCGCCGCACCGAAGTCCTCTGCTCCCGCTGCGAATCCCACCTCGGCCACGTCTTCGACGACGGCCCCGCCCCCACCGGCCTGCGCTACTGCATGAACTCCGCTGTGCTGGATTTGGCGCCAGACCCCAAATAGCCCCCCGCCATGTAGGGCGAGGCTCCCGCTACACTTCAGCCCGCCATCGCATCGGCGACGGCCTGAAGCCGACTGAAGCCCGTCCTACTGAACTTCACTTGAACCCTTGAACCTCTTAAACCCTTAAGCCCTCCCGCCCTGACTTCCACCCCGCCCCGCATTAGTTACAATTCCCCGTACCCGTTCATTTCGTCCAGCGGAAAGGAACAGTAATAATGAAACGCCTCCTCCCTTTAGCAACATTGGCGACCCTGGCCGCGGCAGCCATCCTCTTCACAACCCTCGCCCCCGCGCAACAATCCCCCTCCCCTCAATCCTCGACCACCCAGCTCACAGCCCACGGCCTCAACCTCGCCGTCGTCGCCACCCCCTCCGCCTTCTTCGTCTCCGGCGATCAATCCGTAAACGCATTAAACAACGGCTTCGACCCGCGCAATTCCCGCACCCACCCGCGCGGCGCCTACGGCAACTGGCCCCACACCTCCCGCCAGTGGGGCGAATGGATCGAATACGACTGGTCCAAGCCCATCAGCACCAACTCCGTCGATCTCTATTTCTACAACGACAACCAAGGCCTCCGCCCACCCGCCGAGTATCGCTTCTCCTATTGGAACGGCATAGCATTCGTCCCCGTCGAAAACGCCGCCGGTCTCGGCAACGCCCAGAATCAATACAACACCACCACCTTCAACGAAGTCACCACCTCGCGCCTGCGCATGGAATTCAACACCTTCCAGACCTTCTCCGCCGGCATCCTGCAATGGAAAGTCTACGACTCCGGCAAATCCCCCCTATTCCCCCCGCGCGTGACCGCCGGCGTCGATCGCATCGTCGTCGGCTCCGCCCAGACCTACCTCAACGGCTCGTACAAAGTCCTCGGCAACGTCCCCGCGACTCTCGCCTGGACCAAAGCATCCGGCCCCGGCGATGTCACCTTCGCTGACGCATCAAAAGCCACCACCACCGCCACCTTCTCCACCACCGGCGAATACACCCTGCGCCTCGCCACCGAGGTCACTTCGCCCAACACCTCCAGCACGACCAGCGCCGACGATCTCACCGCCTCCGACACCCTCCACGTCCGCGTCGAATCCCCCGCCCCCACCGGCCACCTTGATCCCGTCTACACCACTCCCTACACCATTGACAGCCCCCTCTGGAACGACCGCGTCAAAGCGTTAATCGTGAATTGGATTCCCCACTGCGTCGCCGAACTCTCCGACCTCAACCTCCGCGAAGGCGGCATCAACAACTTCATCCAGGCCGCCAACAAACTCAACGGCCGCCCCGCCA
>JBEKYH010000319.1:0-6222 GCA_049511115.1 Tepidisphaeraceae bacterium
TTCATTGAACGTCGGCGTCTGCACGCGGCCGATCAGTTCGACGCCGGCCATTTTGCACAGGCTCATGTCGGCTTCGTAGCCGGTCATGAGGAGGACAAAATCGGCCTCGACATCGAAGCGCTCGCCGTCTTTTTTTCGCAGCGTCACGCGGTCGGCGGAAATCTCCAGCGGCTGGGTCTGAAAATGCGGCGTGATTTTTCCGCCGTCCATGAGGGAGGTGATCTCCGGCAGCAGCCAGTATTTAATGCCGGCCGATTCGAGATTCTCGCGCCGGCTCACCAATGAAACGCTTGCCCCGGCGCGATGGCAGCGGATGGCGGCCTCGACGGCCGAATTCCGGCCGCCGACGATGAGGAGCCTGCGGCGGAAGTACAGGTGCGGGTCGGTAAAATAGTGGCTCACATGCGGCAGATCTTCGCCGGGGATGTTGAGTTTGCGCGGGCGCTCGGTGCCGCCCGTCGCGAGCACGACTTTGGCGGCCAGATAGACGCGCTCGAGCGATGCCTTGAGGGTCCGCAGGCGGAATCCGGATGCGGTTCGCTCTATTCCGACCACCGGTTCAAACGTTTGGATCGGCAAATCGAATTGTTCGACGACGGATCGGAGATAAGCCAGATACTCCTCGCGGCTGGCCTTGGATTGATCGGCGGTTTGCAGGGGCACGCCGCAGATGGCGATGCGGTCATTGGAACTGAAGAATCGCGTCTGGGGTGCGAACCAGGAGATGGTATGGGCGATCTGCCGGGCCTCGAGATGCAAGACCTTGAGGCCGGCGCGCTTGAGGGCGACGTGCAGTTCCAGGCCGATCGGGCCGGCCCCGACAATGGCGGCATCGGCTTCGATATCGGCGCTGTGCGTTTCCATCGGGTAACATCATAGTCATGTGATATACTGTGGCTATGCTCCCCATGTCGCCTGACATGACTCTTTTGGACAGGATGGTGCTGGCCGTGGAACGAGTGCGCGATCGGTTGGAGCGTGCGTCAAAGGCGCTTGAGGCAGCCGGTGTCCCCTACGCGATCGCTGAAGGAAATGCCGTGGCGGCCTGGGGTGCGACCATTGACGCCGCCGCAGTCCGTAATACGCAGGACGTGGATATATTGCTGCGGAGATGCGACCTTGACGCCGCGGCGGTCGCTTTGGAATCATCCGGGTTTATTCGTCGTCATGTGGAGGGAATGGATATTTTTCTGGACGGTCCGGACGCCAAACTTCGCGATGCAGTGCGTGTCTTGTTTGCCGGCGAAAGAATCCGTCCCAACTATGCGGCCGTCGCGCCGGATATAACCGAGTCTGAAAATCCCGGCGGCGGGCAAGTTCGCGTCGTGGCACTCGAAGCGTTGGTGCGGATGAAATTAACTTCGTTTCGCGACAAAGACCGCACTCACCTGCGCGATATGCTCGATATCGGCTTGATTGACGCTGCGTGGACAAGCCGTTTCGCTCCTGAGCTAGGCGAGCGACTGCAACGGTTGATTGATACGCCCGAGCAATAGCCAAGGCTCAGGTGCTGATGCGGGGTTCAGTCCGCAGTTCCATATCTCGTTATGAGCAGCACAAGCTCACCGTCGTTGGAACCGCGCATCGCCCCCCTGCCCCTTCGCCCCGGCTCGGACATACCGCAACTCACGGGTATACGCGCAATCGCCGCGCTGATCGTGTTCGCCCACCATGGCAATGTTGAACTTGCCCCGCATTTTCCCTGGGCGATTGATCTGCTGAATGAGGGAATCGTCGGCGTCAATATCTTCTTTGTACTCAGCGGATTTCTCATCTTCTGGCGATATGGCGAGTCCGCAACGCTGCGGCGCGATTGGCTCATCAATTATTTCCGCAGCCGCGCGGCGCGGATCTATCCGCTGGCGATCCTGGTCACGCTCTTGACGCTTTGGGCGCTGGGCACCCCCGACCCGATGGTCTGGCTCCGGTGCCTCACGCTCACGCAGGGGCTTACGCCGTCCATGCTCGATCGCGGCGTGATTCCGCAAGCCTGGACGCTCACCGTCGAAGAGTGCTTTTATTTTTCCGCGCCGGTTCTTTTCATCCTGTGCCGGGGCCGGCAACTTAAAATTCGCTTGCTGGCGGCCACGGCGCTCGCCTGGGCCGCGGGGCTGTTGATCCACGGCCCGACGGTTTTTCTGGCCCAGAATTCGATTTTTGGCCACTGTTTTGAATTCTTCGTCGGGATCGCCTTGGCCGATACGGTGGGGCGTCTTCCTGCGCAGCGGCCGCGTGGTTGGCCGTGGGTCACCGCTCTGGGAATCGTGGGGATCATCGCGTGCACGCACGTGCTGGCCGTTTGCGACGGCCGCGATCTGCCGCGCATCAACTGGATCGTCACCGATGATTTTGTGATGCCCATCCCCATCGCCATTTTCTTTTTTGGGCTGATTCGCGAGGTTGGGCCGATCCGCTGGCTCCTGGCCAGCCGGCCGGCGGTCTTTTTCGGGAAGGTCAGCTTCGCGTTTTACCTCATTCACTATGGCGTGTTCAGCGTTTACATCGACAGCCTGGGATTTAACATTTTCATCCAGTTTGTTCTGCTGGTGATCGTGGCGTCGGTGCTTTATCTGTTCGTGGAGGAGCCGCTGCGAAAAATGTTGCGGGGGAGGCGGATTCCCAGGGCGGGGGTAAATTCGTAGCCGTGTGATATGGCGTAACTCACCCTTCCCCTCCAAACAGCGCATCCACAAACCGCTTGGGATCAAACGTCTCAATGTCCTGCGGCGTCTCCCCCAGGCCCACGAATTTCACGGGGATATTAAGCTGATCGCGAATGGCCAGCACCGCCCCGCCTTTGGCCGTGCCGTCGAGTTTGGCGAGGAAAATGCCGGTGACATTGATGGCCTGCCCGAAGACTTTGGCCTGCTGGATCGCGTTCTGGCCTATCGTTGCGTCGAGCACCAATAGCGATTCATGCGGTGCTCCCACAATCCGCTTGGCACACACATCGCGGATTTTCACCAGTTCCCGGATCAGCGGCTCCTGCGTCGGCAGCCTGCCGGCGGTATCGACGATCAGGACATCAAAGCCGCGGGCCTTGGCGGCTTCGCAGGCGTCGTAGGCGACGGCGGCAGGGTCTGCCCCCTGTTTGTGCTTGATGATTTCGACGCCCAGACGCTGGGCCCACAGACTCAGTTGATGCACGGCGCCGGCGCGGAAGGTGTCGCTGGCGCAGACCATCACCTTCTTTTTCATCTCCTCCTTGAGGAGCCATGCAAGCTTGGCGATGCTGGTGGTTTTACCGGCGCCATTCACGCCGGCGACGAGGATCACCGTTGGCCCGGTGGGGGCGAGTTTTAATTCGCGACTTTCCGGCGGTCCCCAACCGGCGAGGAGTTTTTCACGGGCCACGCTTTCGGCGTCCTGCGCATTTTTGATCTTGCCCAGCCGCCAGCGCTCGCGGACTTCGGTCACGATCGCCGTGACATTCTTCACGCCGATGTCGGCCTGAAGGAATTTCTCGTCGATCTCGGTGAGAAATGCCTCGTCGATCTGCCGGCCGGGGATGAAGAGCGTGCGCACGTCGGTGTTCAGGACGCGGGCCGTCTTTTTGAGGGCCGTCTTCAGCTTGTCGAGTGTTTTGGAGAAGAAAGCCATGGCTATGAAGTGGTGATATCCGGAGCGGCCACATCCCCCTCGCTGATGTCCGGGGCGTCGATTGCGGGTGGCTCAGTGTCAGCCGACGCGTCGTTGGACGCAGGTTTCTCGCGCTCCTTGAGCACCGCATCCAGCACGCCGTTGATGAACGCCGGGCTGTTTTCGGTCGAAAAGCTTTTGGCCATCTCGATGGCCTCGTCGAGGACGACCTTGGGCGGCGTATCGCCACCGGCCAATTCCCACACGGCCAGGCGAAGCAAGCTGCGATCCACGCCGGGCTGGCGGCGCGTGGGCCACTGGGGGGCGAGGCGCGCGACGCATTCGTCGGTTTTTTCGCGCGCGTCCCATGCGGCGCCGGCCATGGTGATTGCCCGCTCCTGCACGGAAGCTTCTTCGCCGCCGTCGGAAGCGATCTGCCGCGCCATGCCGGCGTCGCTTTCTTCGCGCACGTCCCATGCGAAGAGAATCTGCATCGCCAATTCGCGCGACTTTCGTTTGCCGATCGCCATGTGCGGCAGTTTAGCAGTGACGGAAGGGATCGGCCAATGGACGAGGGAAAGGACTGAGTGCTGAGGACTGAGGACTGAGCAAAAACCCAAAGGCCAGATGCGGCCGGCATTTTCCGTCTCTGGAGTCCTCGGCTCGACGATGCTCGCCGCAGGCAGCCCTCAGTCCTCAGTCCTTATCTCCGCACGCGCGCCAAGAGTGCCGCCATCTCCACTGCCGCTTCGGCGGCGCGTTCGCCGGCGTTGCCGTGGCTGCCGCCGGCGCGCTGGCGGGCCTGGTCTTCGGTGTCGGTGGTGAGCACGCCGAAGATCACGGGCAACGACTGGCTCAGGGCAACTGTCTGAATCCCGCGCGCGGCCTCGCCGGCGACGAAATCAAAATGCGGGGTGTCGCCGCGGATCACGGCCCCCAGGCAGATGACCGCGGAAAACTTCCGCGTCTCGGCGAGGACTTTCGCGGCCAGGGGCAACTCGAAAGCGCCGGGGACCTGATAGGTCTCGATGGATTTGACGCCGATCTCCTGAAGCCGCGCGACGCAGGCCGTGAGGAGAGCATCGACGATCGCCCCGTTAAAACGGCTGGCGACAATGGCGAACTTGGCCCGCTTGGGAACCTGACTCCGCACGGTGGATGGAGGCGATGAGCTCATGGGCAAAACGGTAAGGGGCGGGGGGGGAAAAGGGAAGCGGGCTTGGGGTGCATTAAGAGGGACGAACGCCGAGGCGCGGAGACGCCGAGGAAGAAATGCGGAGAAGGGAAATCAACCGCCTGCGCGCAGTTCCGTGCAATGCTTCAGAAGCCAGCGCACGAGATTGCTTGCCATCCTGCGGTTATCGGACCCTTGAGGAGTTTGTAAGTCGAGAGTGGCGTTATCAAGCCAGGGACAGCCGACCGCGAACGCGGTCCCCTTGCCCAGGCGGAAAGTTGCCATCACCGTTTCAACTCGCCCCACGCCGTCGAGAATGACATCTGAGACCTGGCCTCTAGTCGGCGTTTTGAAAGTGTAATCATGCGACTCCCGAAGCAACGAGTAATGCTCCTCGTTGCTGACAGTCAACGTGCTGAATTCCCTGATCTCCACAGACTTCACGCCCCGGAAGATTTCATGGTCGGGCAATCCATCGAGACGAGTTGGGAAGCCCATAAATCTGATCGTTTCAGGCTTCGTGGCCATCTGTTTGCCGTCATATTCGACGGTTGAATCTCCTGGCTTTGGGAAGGTGCTGCTGAGGTCGTTATTGAAGAGGATTCCGAAATAGCGACTTAGAGCGTTCAGACCGTCAAAGTCGCATTTCCCCTTGCTGTTTCCAAATAGCGCGATGACGCCGCCGTCCTGCACCCAGGAGACGATTGTATCGACTGCGGTCGAGTTGATGCGACTGGCGGGGTGACCGCGGGAAGCCGGCTGGTTGCTTGGACTGACGATGATATAGACGGAATAGCGGTCGAGATCTTTTCGCGAGGGGGCTTGTTCCATCCTAGCTAGCGTCGCGCCGGCGCGCTTCCAGATTTCGCCGAAATCTGAGTAACCGTCGTTCTCCGTATTTTCCCAAATGTAGCCGGCCTGCGTGCCGTTACGCATCTGGTGGTTGCAATAGTAATCGAGCGCCACAATCTTTCCCGCGCCGATGGCCCGATCGCCGCTATCTGTTAGCGGCGCGCTCGTCGGCTCAGTAGTTGCTGATTGGGCGGCGGCAGGAATCTGGCGGGTGCCCGCCAAAATCGCGATCGCGACTATTACGCTTGGCGAAATAACTTGGCATTTGGCAGCGAAATTCATGGGTGCCTACCATGCTCGAACTACATGTGCCGACCCGCGCTTACAATGTGGCTACCGTTATTCTATCACTTCGAAGGAACATAGGAATGCAGTCGGGAAAACGGCGGAAAACCACTTTTTGTTGGCGTAATGGTCGGCTGCTTCGGCCGCGCGTTGTATCTGCCACTTCAGGGGCCCGGCACGGCTTTCACTTCGGAGCGCCTACCATTTGCGGGAAAGGCCCCGAACGTTACCGACTTGACAATCCGACAGAGTATTCGCAACGTGACTGCATGACGACCGTATCCATCCAACTTCCCGAGGCCGTTCTGGCCGCCCTGGGCAATGACGCCGAC
>JBEKYH010000320.1:0-6206 GCA_049511115.1 Tepidisphaeraceae bacterium
AAACTATAACACACGATGACGCCGATATCCGCATTTCCAACTTGGCGTTCTTGGCGGCCTTGGCGGTTCACATTTTTTTATGTCCCCCGGCGGTTGCCGTAGAGGGCGATGTGGAGGCGGGGGCAGAAGCGGAAGCCGGTTTGTTGGCAGAGTTGGGCGAGCCAAGGGGAGCGGGATTGGAGGGTCGCGGCGTCGGCGCCTTCGGGCATTAGTAGAATGTCGGAGGGGGTCCAGTGAGTTAGTTGCGAAAGCAGCGACTGGATTTCGGCCATGTCGTTGGGAGATGAGACGACGAATTTGAGTTGGAAATCCGGCGCGGTGTCGATCCAGCGCTGGATGACTTGGGGATTAAGGCGGATTTTTTCGTGCGAGGCGGCGAATCGGCCGCCCTCCCTTTCAATCGGCGTGCTGTTGGATAGTTTGGGGGAGAGGCTGGCGAGATCGACGGCGGTGGGCACAAAGACGGTGGCGGCGGTTTCAACGGTGATGTGGCGGCCGATTTCATTCAGCGCGGAGCACAGGGCAGAGAAGTCGGGCATGATGGTCGGTTCGCCGCCGGTGAGGACGACGTGGTGGGAGCCGAATGCGGCGACCTGGCGGACGATTTCATCGACGGGTAGGTCGCGGCCTTCGGGGGACCAGCTTGCGTAGGGCGTGTCGCACCAGACGCAGCGGAGATTGCAACCGCTGGCGCGGACGAAGACGGAGGGGACGCCGGCGAGTTTGCCCTCGCCCTGGATGGAGTGGAATATCTCGGCCAGTTTCATGCTGAGGGGGATTGTAAGCCGGCGCGGAGGAGATTGGCGATGGTGACGTGTGGTTTGGGGAGGGGAAAGTGCGAAAGCTCGTTGAGGGTGACCCAGCGGCGCGAGGCGATTGACGCGGTGGATTCTGATACAGCCGGATCATTGGTGCGGCATGAGAAGACGGCGAATTCGTAGCGGCGATGGGTGAGGGTGTGATTGATTTCGGCGAGGGAGAGTAAGTCGTGAACTGTTGTGCCGAGAGCGCGCGAGGCGATTTTGATGGTGACTTTTTGCGCGCCGTTCGGCGCGGGGATCGTGATGAATTGCCAGAGACTCGCCCAGCGGCCGCGCGCGGGGCGCTGTTCGATGAGCCAGCGATTGCCGTTACGAATGGCGAAGACCCAGCGGCGCTCCAGGGGCGTGGGGCGAGACTTTTTTCGCGGGGGGATCTGGTCCTGCGATCCGGCGGCGTGGGCGGCGCAGCGGCGGCGCAGGGGGCAGTCGTGACATTGCGGTTGGCGCGGCGTGCAGATCGTGGCGCCCAGTTCCATCAGGGCGGAATTGAAATCGCCGGGGCGCTTCGCGGGGACGATTTCGGCGGCGATTTGCCAGAGTTTTTTGTTTGTCCGGGGGTTCCTTGGATCAGATTGAATCGCGTTGAGGCGGCAGAGGACGCGGGCGACGTTGCCGTCGAGGATTGCGGCACGCTTGTCAAAGGCGAGGGATGCGATGGCCCCTGCCGTGTAGCGGCCGATGCCGGGGAGATCGAGGAGAGCGTCGATTTCGGCGGGGATTTTCCCTGAGTGTTTCTCGACGACACATCGCGCGGCGGCGCGAAGATTTCTGGC
Organism: Tepidisphaeraceae bacterium; assembly: GCA_049511115.1. GTDB lineage: Bacteria > Planctomycetota > Phycisphaerae > Tepidisphaerales > Tepidisphaeraceae > JBEKYH01. Next base: position 1,595 of record JBEKYH010000320.1, read on the forward strand.
GCGCGAGTAGTAGCCAAGGCCTTGCCAGAGGCGAAGGACATCATGCTCATCGGCGGCGGCGAGATCGCTGACCGATGGGAATTTTTCCATGAAGCGAAGGAAATACGGGATGACGGTGGTGACCTGTGTTTGCTGGAGCATGAACTCGCTGACCATTACGGCGTAAGGATCGGGAAGGACGCCGGGGGCGGCTCGCCAGGGCAAGGGGCGGCGCGAGCGGTCGTACCATTTGAGCAAGGGGAGGCGGAGGGAAGAAAACGATCGCGGGGTCAATGGGGATAGGATCGCATTCGCCGTGGGAGCGTCAAGGGCATGGCACATCGTGCAACTCCGCCGGGTCTTTACATCGCCGCGAGCCCCCTCCTCAGTCCTCCCCCGGAAATACCGGGGGCGGAGGTAAGACGGGAAATACATCACTGCTGCGGCGTGGCGTTGACCGCGCTCTGCACCTTTGGCGGATAGCCGGCGACGAAGATGAGGACGGTTTCGCGCCGGCCGGCGGTGGCGTCCTGGGTCAGGAAGGCGTGGCCGATGCTCATGGCGCGCTGGCTTTGGGCGGATGGGGCGACGATAAGGAAGCGGCCGGGGGGGAGATCGACGCGCAGGCCGAGGTCGAAGATGCGTTCGTCGCTTTTGTATTCGACGGTCTCCTCATCGTTAAGAACGGTGTAATGCAGTTGGCGGCGCGTGCCGCGGACCATGGGACAACATTCCAGGCGGATGGCGCCGTCGGTTGCGGATGCGCGCGCGCCGGCCGGGGCGGGCGCGGGGCGGTAGGAGAGGATGAAGAGATTCTGGCACTGATCGTACACGCGGCCGCTCAGGCCGTGGGCGTCGTAAAAGAAGAGGGTCTCCTGGCCGAGTTCGGCGCTGGGGGCGAATTCCTGGTTCTCAGCGCCCGGGCCGATGAAATGATGCTCGATGGCCGACGCACCGGCGGCGTCGAAGATTTTCCTGAAATTGGACCAATCCGAAATGGCGGCTTCGCCGACGCGCAGGCCATTTTCGTCGAGACGAGATATGGTGGCGTCGTCGATGGAAGGAGGATCGACCCATTTCCAAAAGTCCGGGTTGGCGCTGACCGCGCCGGCGGGAACGGTGAGTTGATAGAGGCTCACGTTGATGATGGCCGGATGAACCGGCGCGGCGGCGGCAGCAACCGGTCTGGGAGGCGCCATATCGGCCAAGGTCGTCTGCGGCGCCGGTTGGGAAAGAGAACTCGTCGGCCGAGAAGGCTCGGGCGCACAGCCGGCGAGGGAGATTGCGATGATCGCTAAATGTGCAAGAGGGATGAACGCCGAAACGCCGAGACGCCGAGAAAACCAATTCAGATATCTAATTCTGGTTTTCTTTCTCGGCGTCTCTGCGTCTCGGCGTTCATTCTGTCTTTGATATTCGAGATCACGCCGCCGCATGCGATAGATGCTATCACATTGCGGCGATGGTCTGAATAACCAAATCCAGGCCGCGATCCCAGAGGTCGGAGGGGATGTTCAGGGCGGGGGCGAGGCGGATGACCTTCGAGCTGGTCAGGTTGAGGATGACGCCGCGTTCGAGGCCCTTATCGACGATCTTTTGCGGGGCGGCGGCCAGTTCGATGCCGAGCATGAGGCCTTTGCCGCGGACTTCGGCGATTTTGTCCTTCACGCGCGGGTCATTGCGCAGTTTGGCGACGGCTTTTTCGCCGAACTCTGAGGCCCGGGCAAGGAGACCATCGCGTTCGATCACGTCGAAAATCGTGCGGCTCACGGCCATGCAGATTGGGTTGCCGCCGAGGGTGCAACCGTGTTTGCCGGGGACGAGAAGCGCGGCGACGGCGGGTTTGGCCCACATGGCCCCGACGGGCAGGCCGCCGCCGATGGCTTTGCCCATGGTGATGAGGTCGGGTTCGACGGGTTTTCCGTCGGGGGTGGCGAAATGCTGGTAGCCGAACCAGCGGCCGGTGCGGCCGCAGCCGGTCCAGACTTCGTCGAAGATCAGAGTCAGGCCGTGGCGATCGCAAAGCTCGCGCACCTGGGCGGGGTATTCGGCGGGGTACATGTTCACGCCGCCTTCGCCCTGGATCGGCTCGATGATGATGCCGGCGGTTTCGCCGTCAACGGCGTTGGTGAGCGCGTCGATGTCGCCGGGATCAACATGCACGAAGCCGGGAACCTCCGGCTCAAAGCCCGCTTTGACGGCGGGGTTTCCCGTCGCGGAAATCATCGCCAGGGAACGGCCGTGGAAGCTCTTGTTCAGCGTGATGATTTTCCATCGCTTGGAGGATCCGCTGTTGCCGCGCAGGCGGGCGAGTTTGCAGGCCGCTTCGTTGGCCTCCAGTCCGCTGTGGCAGAAAAACGCCTGGCCGGGAAATGCCGCGCGCGCGAGGCGCTCGGCGAAATCCACCTGCGGCTCGGTGTGAAAAGTGTTTCCCACGTGCCACAGTTTTTTGGCCTGGGCCGTCGCGGCGGAGATCAGTTCGGGATGGCAATGGCCGAGGATTGCGCCGCCAAAACCGGCGAAGAGGTCGATGTATTCCTTGCCGGCGGCGTCCCAGAGGAGAGAGCCTTGGCCGTGGTCCATGACGATGGGCTGGCGCTGGTAGTTGCCGATGAGGACTTTGCCGGCTCGATCCAGAATTGATTGCATGTTGGACATGGAAGCTCCAAGGAAAGTAGGGCGGGCATTGCCCACCACTCTTTCGACAAGCGGTGGGCGGTGCCCACCCTACAACTGCGGTTCACAATTCTCTTTTAGTATTGCGGGCCGCCGGGGTTGATGTCTTTGTTCCAGGTCAGGATTCCGCCGGCCATGCTCTTGACGTTTTTGAAGCCGTTTTGCCTGAGAATCTGGGTGAATTGCATGGAGCGGCCGCCGCTCTTGCAGTGGATAATCACCTCGTCGTTTTCGTGGCCGACCAATTGCTCGCGATGTTTGGTGATCTCCTGCAGGGGGATCAGCGTCGCGCCGTCGATGCGCGTGATCGCGTATTCGTTGGGCAGGCGGCAGTCGATGAAATAAAATTTCTCGTGGCTGTCGAGTTTTTCCTTTACCTGCCGCGGAGTCACCTCCCAATCGGGATTGAATCGGTATCCCTTGGGCAGGCCGCGATCGTCGAGACTGGGGTCTTTGGCGGGCGCGCCCAGGTTGCCGTTGAGGGTGCGCTTCACCTCGGCTTCGGTTTCGGCGAGGCTCTTGGGGTCGAGGATGGGCACGCCGCAGAATTGCTCGTAGTCAATCGGCGCGGTGATCGTCGGATGATCGCCGCAGACGGGGCAATTGGCGTCGCGCCGGAGCTTGAACGTGCGGAATTCCATTTCGGCGGCGTCGAAGAAGGTCAGCTTGCCGATGGCGGGAGTGCCGATGCCGAGGAGAAGTTTCAGCGTCTCGTTGGCTTGCAGCGTGCCGATGATGCCGGGGAGGACGCCGATCACGCCGCCTTCGGCGCAGCTCGGGACGGAGCCTGGATCAGGAGGCTCTGGATACATGCAGCGATAGCACGGGCCGTGTTCGCCGGGGCGATTGGGGTTGGCCAGGTGCGGGGCGAAGACGGTGATCTGCCCTTCAAATCGGAAGATCGAGCCGTAGACGTTGGGCTTTTTGGCGATCACGCAGGCGTCGTTGACGCAGTAGCGCGTGGGGAAGTTGTCGGTGCCGTCGATGATAACGTCATAGCCCGAGATCAAGTCGAGCACGTTGGCACTGCTGACGACGGTTTTGTGCTCGATGACTTTCACATCGGAATTCAAATCCTTGAGGCGCATGGCGGCGGCCTTCACCTTGTCCATGCCGATGCTGGAGGTTCCAAAGAGAACCTGCCGCTGCAAGTTGCTCTGGCTGACCACGTCGATATCGGCCAAGCCAATCGTGCCCACGCCTGCCGCGGCGAGATAAAGGCTGATGGGGCAGCCCAGGCCGCCGGCGCCGATGCACAGGACGCGGGAGTTGAGCAGCTTGAGCTGGCCTTCGATGCCCACCTCGGGAAGAATGAGGTGGCGCTTGTAGCGGTTGATCTGTTCGTTATTCAGTTGCGTAACGGCCATGTCGGTTTCCTTTGCCTCGCTGGTTCGTCGCAGCAGATTTACTGTCTGTCGCAAACGAAATCTGAACCGGGTATTTTAGCATTCGTGAGGCGCAGAGGGAAATACACGAAATGCGAAGAAAATTGAACCGCCAAGACGCCAAGAACGCCAAGATAAAAAAGGCAAGAAATGCGTGGATATTTTTCCTTGTATCTTCCGCCTTGGCGTTCTTGGCGGCCTTGGCGGTTAATGCGAATTCGCATGACTCAAGATGGCACTATAGGAGCTTAGCGTGAACTTTGCCGCAATGGACACCGAGTGGTTCGTCGATTCGATCAGCTCGTGGCTTTGGATCGCGTGGGTGGCCTATTGGTGGATGTCGGCGTTCGACGTGAAGCGGTCGCAATGGCGCGAGTCGGCGGCGATGGGGGCGAGCTATCGGCTGCCGATGATTCCGGCGTTGCTGCTGTTGCTGGCGCCGAAACTGTTTCCCCATGTCGTAAGGGAGCGATTCATGCCTTCGGGCGTCGGCCTGGAGATTTTGGGAGATGTTCTGATCGCCATTGGGCTGGGATTTTCTGTTTGGGCGCGCGTTCACCTCGGCAAAAACT
>JBEKYH010000321.1:0-6201 GCA_049511115.1 Tepidisphaeraceae bacterium
CGGGAATTTTCAACCATTCCGGCGGCACGAACACAACGGGCAGTCTTCAGTTAGGTAATACCGGCAATGGCGCCTACTTCCTTAGCGGTGGGACTCTAGCCGTCACTGGACCCATTACGATTGGTACCCAGGGTGGCACAGGCAACTTATTCATTGCCAATGTCACGGCCACCGCCGCAAGCGTGACCAATAGCAACGGCGACATTTCCCTGGCTGGCGCAAATGACTCCAACTCCGCCGGCGATCTGACTATCACAGGCGACTACACGCAGTGCGCCACGGCCGAACTCGACGTAGGCATCGGTGGTGCGAACGCTGGCACAGAGTACTCAGTTGTGGCTGTCGGCGGGAACGCAACTCTGGACGGCACTTTGGGTATCGACTTGGAAAACGGCTTCACGTCTCCATTCGGCCAAACCTTTGAAATAATCGACGCCGGGTCGCTGACGGGGACATTCTCCAAGGTCAACTCACCATACCAGTTGGAGATGGATTACACGTCCACGGGCTTATTCATCACCTTTGTGCCGGAGCCTTCGGGTATCGGATTATTGGCGTTGGCAGCCGGCCTACTTCTCCGCCGTCGGCGACCGAATACAATCCTATCACATTCGATTCGGTCCATATGAAATTGGTCTTGCAAAAAGAACCGTCAATCCCCTCCGCAAAAAAGCGCCCAATTCTGTCTAGAACTGTCCAACTCGCGGCCAGGGAACGGCGGCCCCGGCGATTCAACCGCTTATTTGGTTGCGAAATTACCACGGGGCTATATCATTTGGGCAGTGAAACGCACTTTCGCCACCGCGCCGATTGGCGCGGTGGCTCGCGTTTATGGAGTATTGGAGCGCGGTTATGCAGTTTGTGAGTGCATCGGAAAAAGTCGAGATGGAGCGGAAGCGCGAGGAGCTTTACAAGGCGCAGATCGACGTGCAGGACCGCATCCGCAAGGCGGCGGCGCTGGGCGACTTATCAGAGAACGCCGAATATCACTTCGCCAAGGAGGAAAACCGCTCCATTCAAAAGCAGTTGGCCGAGCTGGAGGCGAAGCTGAGGAATGTTTCGGTGGTGGCCACGGACAATGTTCCGGAAGACGTGGTCTTCATCGGGCATACCGTCAAGCTGCTGGATTTGGACGATGACAGCGAACAACTCGTCCGCATCGTCGGCGAGGCGCAGGGACCCAGCAGCGCCGACGGCGACGTGCTTTCCGTCAGCGCGACAAGTCCGATGGGGGATGCCCTGATCAAGGCGCGGGTGGGAGATACAGTAAAAGTGCGAGCGCCGCGGGGGACGATGGAATTCAAGATTCTGGAAATTGTTCAGTAGCGGAAATTCCCAACGAAAAATCAGTGAGCGTGGTGCGCGATCAAATGAGCGGTTGTTGCGCGGACGGCGTCGCGTTGCGCGAAGGGTAATCTGGATCGTGATTAATCCGCGCGCTCGGGTAGGGTGGGTGTACTCGCCCACCGTTTGACGCGAGCGGTGGGCGAGTACACCCACCCTACGCCGGAAGGCTCCGGCAATTGGCGCGGATCCTCACCCCAACCCTCCCCCTGAGTAAATCTGAGTAGATGGGGAGGGGATAAGAACGACGGCGAAGGGCGCCGCGCAGCGGGGTTACACGCGATCAATTGCCGGCGAGCAGGCGATCGTACAGGTCCATGGTCTGCGCGGCGGTGCGCTGGATCGTGAAGAGGTCCCGCGCCCGCTGGCGGGCTTTTTGTCCCATGGCCTCTGAGAGGGCAGTGTCGCCGAGGATGCGGCAAACCGCATCGGTCATGGCGTGCGGATCGTTCATGGGGACCAGCAGGCCGGTCTGGCCATCGGCGACGACTTCGGGGATGCCGCCGCCGTTGGTGGCGACGACGGGTTTGGCGGCGGCCATTGCCTGAACGACGACCTGGCCGAAGGGTTCGCCGGTGATGGAGGCGTGAACGAGAAGATCGAGCTGAGCGAGGAGGGCGGGGATGTCGCGGCGGAAGCCGGTGAATTCGGTGATGGGTGCGATGCCGAGGGAGTCGGCGAGCTGGTGGAGGCGGGATTCGTAATCGGTTTCGCCGAAGAGGGGGGAGCCGATGATCTGGAAAGTCACGCCGGGGATGCGGTTTTTTATTTCGGCGGCGGCTTGCAGGAAGACGTGTTGGCCTTTCCATTCGGCGAGGCGGCCGATGATGCCGACGCGCGGAGGACCGGCGCGCTCGCGCGGAGCGATCGCTAAATATTCGGAGAGGTCCAGGCCCGAGTAGATGACCGAGCCGAGGGCGGGGTCGGTGGTGAGGGTCGCCAGTGTCGCGTTGGAGTTGGCGACGATGTGGTGTGGCAGGTAGTGCGAGAAAACTCTGACCAGCCGGGCGGCGGTGGGGGAGAGATAGTCTTCGGAGATGCGGTCGCGCAGATGCCAGACGACCGGGCGGCGCGCGAGCCGCGCGGCGATGCCGCCGAGGAGATTGGCCTTGAGGGAATTGGTGTGAACCAGGTCGGCCCGCGTGGCGCGGATTAATCGCTTGAGGCGGAAGATGGAGCCGATGGCGGCAGTGGCGGCGCCGCCGCGCAGGAGGGAAGCGCCGCCGAGGGAATCTTTACGCGCTTCCAACAGGGCGCGGCTGGAGGGGAGGATATGGGTTTCGACGCCGGCTGTTTTGAGTTCGGCGGCGAAGGGGCCGTCAGAAAGCAGGCCGACGATTGGGACGTAGCGATTGGGATCGAGAGCGCGGACGAGATTGAGCAGGGCGATTTCGCCGCCGGCGAGGACGGAGGTGTGGTCGAGGTAGAGGACGCGGCGCGGCGGCGTATTCATCGCGCCGAGGTTAGTTCAGTTTGCCCAGCGGCGGAAGGAGGGACAGCCGACGCGAGAGGCAAAGGATCCGTCGACGCGACAGTCGGCGCGGCGGCGCGGGCGGGGAAGATGCGGTCGCGCAGGGTGAGAGCGGGGAATTCGATCAACTTGGCGGCGATGACGCCGACGGCGAGGGCGAGGGCGACATAGGCAGCCATTTCGGCGGGCCAGAGGATTGAGTCGGGGAGATGCAGCGGGTGATGCTCGATAAGGCGCCGCAGGGGTTCCTGGGCGAAGTCGAGGAACCAGAGGTAGATCGAATAACTGTAGAAGCCGATGAAGCCGATCGTTTTGGCGGCGCGGCTGGAAAGCAATTTGCCGGGCAGCGTTTTGTCCAATGGCGTATGAACAGTGACGGTGAGGAGCAGCCCGTAGCCGAGGTAGAGGAGAGTGTAGCCCACAGTGCAGACGAAAGCCGAGCCGGCATCGAAGAAGAACATGGGAGCAATAAGAACGGCGGCGAGAATGAGCAGGGGGGCGCGATGGGCGGAGAAGCGGGCGAGGCGTTCAGTGTGGAAATGGTGAGCGTAGGCGAGGAAGACGCCGAAGAAGAGGCCGTCGACGCGGAGGTGCGTTTCGCCCATGCGCCAATCGCCGCCGGGATGGAGGAAGACAACGGCGAGGCGGAGGCCGAGGCAGAGGATGGCTATAACCGCCGCCAACATTGGCACGGCGCTGACGGCGCGATTATCGCCGGGGCGGAGTTTGAGGAGGAGCAAAAGCAGCAGCGGCAGGAGCAGGTAGAAATGTTCCTCGACGGCGAGTGACCAGGTGTGGCCGCGGATGGTGCCGAGGTAGTTTTGGAGATGGATGAGATTGGGGAGGATTTTGATGAGGGCGGATCGCGCGCCGTTGTGGTGGGCGTATTGCAGGAAAACGTAGGCCAGCAACGCAAAATAGCCGGGCCAGATCTTTAACCCGCGGCGGATGAGAAAGCGCGGGATGTCGAGGCGGCCGGTTTTTTTGATTTCCTTGAGAAGCAGGCCGCCGACGAGAAAGCCGCTGAGGACGAAAAATAAATCGACGCCGGTCCAGCCGAAACGGGCGAGAGGGGCTGCGATGGGCCGGAACATGCCGGCGGCGTCGGGCGAAACCAGCGTGTGGAAAAAGAGGACAAGAAGAATGGCGATGCCGCGGAGGAAGTCGAGCTGGGGCACGCGATTTTTTTGAGACGTGTCAGTGGTAATCATAACGGGGTCAACCGAGAACTTTCAGGTAAATGTCGTGCATGCGCTGGGCGACGCGCTGCCAGGTGAAATGGGCCAGCACCTGCTGGCGGCCGATTTCGCCGAGACGGCGCGATTCGCCAGCGTTGTCGCGGAGGAAGCGGATCGCGCCGGCGAGGGCCGCGGGGTCTTGCTCGGGGACGACCAGGCCCGCCGCGCCGATGACATCGGGGATCGCGCCCGAGCGGGTTCCGATGATCGGCGTGGCGCAGGATTGAGCTTCGATGAGGACGCGGCCGAATTGCTCCTTCCAGCTTGGGGTCGTGCGCGAGGGGAGGATGAGGGCGTCCATGGCGTTCATCAGGGGAGGGAGCTTCTCCAGGGGAAGAGAAGGGATGATGCGCAGGCGGTCGCCGAGACCGCGCGATTGGCGCTGCGCTTCGAGCCACGGATTTAGCGGCCCCGAGCCGATCAGGATGAGATTTACGTCCGAGGGGCAAAGGGCCAGCGCGTCGATGAGATCCGCCAGTCCCTTCTCGGGGACCAATCGGCCGGCGTAGCCGATGACGAAGCCACAGAGGCCGAACTCGCGGCGGCAGGCGATGCGGTCCAGGGGGCGAAACAGGTCCGCATCGACGGCGTTAGGGACGACCTCGGCCGGGCCGGCGTAGCCTTTATGGCGCAGGACGGCGACCGCCTCGGCGCTGCGGCCAACGGCGAAGTCGGCGTGGGCGAGCGTGTGGGAGCGGAATTGCTCGAAGGGGGGAGGGAGTTTTTTGTCGATGTTCTGTTCGGTCTCGGAGACGATTTTTGCCGCGGGAAGCAGGCGTTTTCGCAGGCGGCAGATCTGCACGCTGACCAGGCCCCAGGGTTCCTCCCACACGTCGATCACATCTGGCTTGAATTCCTGAAGGATGGCGGGGATGGCGGGGTAGTAATGAAGATACGCCTGCGCGGGGCCGGCCCAGGGGAGGCGGACTTTGGCGATCTGGTATTCGAACGCGGCGGATTTTGGAGCGGTCGCGGCGCGCCATTGGCCGTAGCGCCGCCAGCGGTCGGGGACGAGGACGCGGAGGGTAATGTCGCTGAGCGCGGCGAGGCCATGGGCTTTGGGCTGGCCCTCGGTGATCGACTGGCAGGTGTGGGAGATAAGGAGGACACGCATGGGAATCCGAGGAATTTCACCGCTCGGTCGCGGTAGCGACCTCGAGGCGCGGAGGACGCGGAGAATTGCGATTGTGAGAAATTAGAATGGCCAAGTAGGCGGCGACCTCGAGCTGGAGGGAGGCGACTTGCAGCGGCCAGTCGACCAGGGCGTGGGTGAGCACGCCCGTGAGCGCGATCAAGGGGATAAAGATCATCACGGGGTCGGCGGCGTTTGAGATTACGCGGATTCCATTGGCAATTGCGCCGGCGAGAAGGCACGCCCAGAGAGCAGCGCCCAGGAATCCCCATTCGATGATGAATTGGAGATAGTCGTCGTGGACGTAGCTGTCGATGCTGGTTTCCTGGCCTATTTGGTAAGGGGCGACCCGCCAGCGGGGGAATAGTTCGCGCGGGAGGTAGGGGGAATTGAAGTAGATGAGTTTGAAGCTGCCGGGACCATAGCCGAGCAGACCGGCGTCGGCGGCCATGTGGGAAGCGGCGCGGAACATGAGGAGACGGGGATTGTTAAGCGTTTCCTGCGATGAGAGCGTTCCCCAGCGACGCCAGGCTGCGCCGCCGCCGGCAAGTGTGGCGATGATGAGGGCGATGAGGATACCGATGAAAATGCGGCGTAGATTTGTGGCTTGTCGCGAGCAGGCGAAGAGCAGGATCATCAGAATGAACGTGATGGCCATGGCGGCGCGCGAGACGTTGGCCATGGCGGCGGCGAGGCAGATGAAAAGCCCGGTCCAGGCGAGCCATTTTTGTTTGCGCACGGTGAGGGCGATGGCGAAAACGGCGGGGATGCCGAGGTTCAAGTAAGCGCCGGCGTTGCCGTGATAGTCATAGGTGGCGAAGACGGAGTCGGCGTAGATGCGATAGGCCAGCGCAGGGACGAGGGCGGCTTTCTGGAGAAGGCCGTAGGCCGAGATGGAGATGGCGGTGAGGGCGATGGTCCAGATGAGGCGACGCCCCCAGAGTGGATCGGAAGCGAGATCGCAGGCGGAGAGAAAGGCGATGAGGACGGCGCTGATCTGCCACATGGTGGCGCGG
>JBEKYH010000322.1:0-6191 GCA_049511115.1 Tepidisphaeraceae bacterium
CAAGCCGTTAGCCGTGCGAGTTGAACCTCGGCGGTTTTCTGTAACCCCCTCACCATGTCACCATGTCACCTTGTCACCTTGTCACCATGTCACCTTGTCAAATTCCCGCAACTCCGTCCGATAATCCCCGTCCCCGTCGCATAAAAAGCCTCGCCGGCCTTAACGCTGCTTTCCTCTCACTCGCAATCAGCCGATGAAAACCAGGGCATTCATCGAACCACCAAGAGGCACCGCGTCATGCAACTCAGCCGCGCCGGCGAATCGGCGCAGATCAAACTCTCGCAGGTCATCAGCGCGCTCTCGTATGCGCTGGACATTACCGAGGGCCAGCCCGAAGGGCATGCCGCTCGAAGCTGCATGTTGGGGATGCGCATCGCGCGCGAGATTCACCTGGGCAGCGCCGAGTCATCGGCCCTCTTTTACGGCCTGCTGCTGAAAGACCTGGGCTGCTCGAGTAACGCGGGGAAGATGTGTTACCTGTTTGGCTCCGACGACCGGGCGACCAAGAAGGATTTGCGGACCGCCAATTGGTCGAGCGTAGGCGGTTCATTGGCTGCCATCGCGCGTAACTCGGCGCAAAAGCAAAACTGGCTGCAAAGAATCAAACACTTCGCGCGCGTTGCCCTCAATATAAAAGAGGAAGCCAAGGCGCTGGTGAATCTGCGCTGCGAGCGCGGAGCCGCCATCGCGCGGGAGTTGGAATTTCCCGATCTCACGGCGGCCGCTATCCGGGCCATTGACGAACACTGGGACGGCCAGGGTCATCCTGACGGCTTGGCCGGCGAGAAAATCCCGCTGCTGGCCCGCATCATCGGCATCAGCCAGACCGCGGAAGTTTACATCACCCAATTCGGCCTTGAATCCGCCTGCAACATGGCCCGCTATCGCAGCGGAACCTGGTTTGACCCCGAGCTTGTGAAGGTGTTCCTGTCATTCAAAGGTGATGACACTTTCTGGCTGAGCTTTCGCTCGGACACACCCGAGATCATGGCGGGTCAGTACGAGCCGCCCGATCAGATGCTGATCGCCGACGAGGCTCGCCTGGATCGCGTGGCCCACGGCTTCAGCCAGGTGATTGACGCGAAATCGCCCTGGACTTATCGCCATTCTGAAGGCGTGGCGTGCATTAGCGCGGGCATTGCAGAGATCATGGGCTACAGCCGCCAGGAGGTGCGCTACCTGCGCCGGGCCGCCCTCGTGCATGACGTCGGCAAGCTGGGCATTTCCAGTTTGATCATCGACAAGCCCGGCAAACTCACGCAGGAAGAATTCACCGAGATGAAACGCCACACGCTGTATACACAGCAGATTCTCGCCCGCGTGGACGGATTCAAGGACCTGGCCGACTTGGCCGCCTCGCATCACGAGCGCCTCGATGGCCGGGGTTATCACCGCGGCCTGACGGCGGCGGAATTAGGAACGTCGTCACGTATTCTTCTGGTTGCCGACATGTACGAAGCCCTCTCGGCCAAGCGTCCTTACCGCCAGGATTTGAGCAATGAGGAAGTGATGAGCATCCTCCAGCGCGATGTTGGGACGGGCATCTGCCCGGCCGTGTTTGAGGCGCTCAAGACGTACATCGCCGGCGGCGGTTATGTGCCCGCGCCGCTGGCGGCGTAAAAAAGCCGAGTTATCATTTCCGGCATGATCCGCCGCATCGCTTCCGCCGACCGATACCATGCCGATCATGGCTGGCTCCAGACGAATTGGCACTTTTCGTTCTCCGACTATTACGACCCGGAGAACATGAACTGGAGTTCGCTGCGCGTCTTCAACGACGACATCATTCAGCCCAACTCGGGCTTTCCCATGCACCCGCACAAGGACATGGAGATCATCAGTTACGTCACGTCTGGCCAGCTTGAACACAAGGATCGCCTGGGTAACGAGGGCATCGTTCACCCCGGCGAAGTGCAGGTCATGTCGGCGGGAAAGGGAATTGTGCATTCCGAGGCCAACCCGTCGGTGGATACGCCGGTGCGCTTGATCCAGCTCTGGATTCTCCCCCGCCATAAAAACAACGCCCCGCGCTGGGAGCAGCGGCAATTCTCCAAAGCCGATCGGGCGGGGAAATTGCTGCCGGTTGTTTCAAGCGGCTCGGTCGCCAATACCCTGATGATCGATCAGGACGCGGTGATGTACGTCTCGTCGCTGGCCGCGGGCCAGAAGACCGGCCTCGATTTCGCGCCGCGCCGGCACGCGTATTTGTTTGTCATCAGCGGCGAGGTCAATCTCAACGGGGATCGCTACGACGCAGGCGATCAGGCGCGCGTCGAAAACGAAACGCGGCTGGAGATCGCCGCCGTTACGGAGACGGAGCTGATGCTGCTGGATTTGCCGTAGGGGGGAGCATTTGCTGGAGCTGGTCGACCTTTTGTTGCCAAGGGTCGGCATCGGCTTCATCGGATTTCAGTTTCCTTTGCATGTCGTCAAGGAGATCGACCTCTTCCGATATGTCCCGCATTTTGTCGCACTGGTCGTGGACGAATCGAGCTTTGGCGACGCACTCACTTTGGGCGATCTGAAGGTCGATGAGTTCTTTGTTGAGGGCCGTGACGACGTCCCCGCCATTAGCCGCATAGACGCTCTCGCGGCGGAGATCGACCTGCGCCCTTGCTTCGGCGGCCGCAGCTTCGGCGTCGGCGACCTCACTCTCTGATCCGAAACCCTGGCCGTGGGCCGTCTTCACCATTTCCAGCGCGTGCTCCCGGGCATCGACGACTTTTGACAATTCCACAACCGTCGGGTCATCGGCAGCCTTTTGGGACGCCTGATCCGCCGTATGCGCAATCGCCGCCCGGATGGCGTCGATGCGTGCTTGGTCGCCAACGTGTTCGAGTTCCAGTGCGTCCTGCTGTTCGTCCATGGCCGCCAGTGTCTGGTGGAAGCTCGCCGCGGAAATTTCGCTGAGGTCGATTACTCTGCGCACCTGAGCGGTCAGATTGATGATATGCATTCGATCGTCTGCGACCAATTGCTGCATTATTCGGTCCAGTCGCCTTGCCTCGTCTAATTGCGCCTGCAACGGACTGCTTGGTGTCGACGGGGCCGGCTGCGGGGGAGCCGATTGGGCAAACAAGACCGGCGGGGCAATGAGTGCCGCGATAGCTGTCCATAGGATTTTCCGTTTCATAGTCGCTCCTTAGCCAGATTCATTCATTCGTTTACGACCCGATCCGTTTCAGTCGATCCGCGGCCAACGTCGCCACGGGAGAATCGGGGAATTGGGTTTGCACGAGCTTGTAAGCGGCCGCCGCCTGCGCCGCGCCGGCGTTCTCATGCATCAGCAGGTCGCCATTGGCAAGCAAAGTGGCGGCCGTCTCGTACAGGCTTAGTTGCACGCGGTCGTCCACATTCAGCGCGGACGTCACTTTCACCGCCGCCTGCTCCCGCCGCAATCGATCCATGTCCGCGACTGTCAACTCGGCGAGACGAGCCGTTTCTTCGTCACTCAGCGGGACGATTTGTGTCTGAGCAACGACGAGTTGCGCGCCTGGCGTTTGCACGGATCGTGGACGATGGACCCACCAAACAACCGGCCCAATCGCCAGAAGAACCAAGGCAGTTCCGACTGCTCGCCTGGCGGCACGCCGGCGCGACACCCTGCGGCGGACCCGCTGCGCGAGTGATTCTTCCAACCCCGCTACCGGCGCCGGCCGGTCGGCTTGTCGCAGCAGGGTTTTCAGCGGATCGTTGTTCACGATTCTCATTCCTCGATCATTTTCGACGGTCCGAAACCGTAGGGTGGGCATCGCCCACCACTTCGCCAAAAAGGTGGGCAATGCCCACCCTACATGTCATTCCTCAATCATCGTCGCCAGCACCGCGCGCAGTTTCTCGCGGCCGCGATGCAAACGCACTTCCACCGCCCCGCGCGAGGCTCGAACAACCCGCGCGATTTCATCCACCGGTATCTCCTGCAAATAATGCAGCACGATCACCTCGCGCAACTTCGCCGGCAGCGCCGCCACCGCGCGGCGGACTTCGGCGGACGTCTCCGAATCAATTGCCTGCCGATCCGATGGATGGGCTTCGGCTTCGCGCCGCGGCAAAAAGGCGGCGGCCAATTCACGCGCGCGCCGCCTTCGCCATTTGGCCCGGCAGCGGTTAACCGTGATCGCCGCGAGCCAGGTCCAGAGCGAACTACCGGAGCGAAACTTGCCGGCTCGTTCGAGGGCCGCCACGAAAACATCCTGCACCACATCTTCGTAATCGCCGCGCCAGCCGAGCAATCGAAACGCGAGCGCCGCGACGGGAGCGGCGTAAATCCGCACCAGTTCGTCGAAGGCGGCCTTCTCTCCGCGGACAAAACGCTCAGCCAAATCCGGCCGCTGCGCCAGATGTTCGTCGGCCGTGGTATCCGCAGCGTTTTCCATTCCGGCAGCAGATTAGTCTCCCGGACAGGCGAAAACTTACAAAATTTTCATATTATGAGCGGCCAAGGCACGCATTTTCCCGCCGGCAGCGGCTGGCGCCCCGAAGTTCGAGGCGGTTTTTTAGAAGGACACTTGCCATGGTAAACGCGACCACCCCCGTCTCCCTCACCGCGGTGGAAGTAGAACTCGACTTCCGCTTCAACGCTCCGCGCCCGCGCGTGTGGCAGGCCCTGACTCAGCAGACCGAGCGCTGGTGGCCAAAGGATTTCTGCTCCAAACCGGATAAGACCAAAGCCTTTCGCCTCGAACTGAAACTCGGCGGCCGCCTCTACGAGGACTGGGGCGACGGCAATGGCTGCGTGTGGTGGACGATCTACGAGCTGGATGCCGCAGGCTACGCATTTGCCGGCCTGGGATATGAAGGATCGGCCGTCCAGACCTGCGTGAAGTTTTCCCTTGAAGAAGAGGCCGTCAGCACCGTCCTGAAAATCTCCGACCGCATCTGGGGCGCATTGCCGGACAACGCCGTGGAGTCGCATATCCAGGGATGGACGTGGCTGTTTGAGGATTCGTTCCGGGCGTTCGTGGAGAAGGCGTAGTAGTCCGACAAGGTGACAAGGTGAGGGCGTGACAAAAAACACCTGATAAGGGCTTGGCCTTGGTCACCTTGTCACCTTGTCATTCCCGCCGCCCCCGGGCGGCGATTGCCGCGCCGTTCAATCCCGGCGATGATTGCATCGAGATGAAATTCGCAAGCCGCCGTTGTCGTTGGCCTTCTCCCTGGATTTCGCGGCTGATCCTCGGATTGATCCTTTCCCTTGCCTATGGCTGCGCCGCGCCCGCGCCTCCGATTGGCGTCTGGTTTGGCCCGGCGGCGCCGACCACTGTTTCCATCCAGTCGCTGCCGCAGGATAAAACCGCGCGGCTGGTGCACACGCCGCATTACGACATTTACACTACGCTCAATGATGACGACATGGTGCAGAAGGTGGCCCAGTTGATGGAAGGTTCGCTGACCGCCTACCAAACGCTCGCTCCGGGCGTTCCCCTCACGAGCTATCCGATGAAATGCTTCATCTTCTCCAAGCGCAACCAGTGGGCCGAGTTCACGCGCGAAAACACGGGGGCGCAGGCCAATTTGTATCTGCAGATCAATCGCGGCGGATACACCGTGGGCGATTGGTACGTCGCCTACTACATCGGCCAGACCTCGACGCTGTCGGTGGCCGCTCATGAGGGATGGCACCAATACGTTGCCCGGAACTTCCAGGCGCGGCTGCCGCCGTTTCTGGAAGAGGGGCTGGCCACCATGTTTGAAGGCGTGCGCTTCAAGGACGGCCTGCCCCGCTATAACCTGTCGATCAACCAGGAGCGGGCCATCTCCCTGCGAACGGCCATCGACGGCAATTTCCTCTGGCCGCTAGACCAGCTCGTCGGCATGCACGCCGGCATGATCCTGGGCCGGCCCGGCCAAAAGATCGACGCCTGGTACGCGCAGGCCTGGGGCCTGGGGCGATTTCTCTGGGATGGAGACAACGGCAAATACCGCCCCGCCCTCCGGCAGATTCTCCAGGACACCGCCAACGGCACCGTCTACGACCCGACCGGCCCGCCGCATCGCAATCGCCTGATCCTGTGGACCCAGGCCGGCGTGCAGGCCATGCTGGAGCATTATTTGCAGATGGATTGGGGGGATATTGATGCCGCGTACAACCGGTTTATCCGGCATGTCGCGGATGATGAGATTGAATCGGAGTCGGAGGAGCCGGGGTAGGGGGAGGGATGACAAGATGACAAGGTGACAAGGGGAGGGGG
>JBEKYH010000323.1:0-6139 GCA_049511115.1 Tepidisphaeraceae bacterium
GTGGCTGTTTTGCTTTTTTTGGTTTTCCTGCAAATCCAAGCATTGGGACACGCGGGGGGGGGGGGTGGGGGGGGTTTTGGTGGCGGGGGTGGTGGGGGGGGGGGGGGTTTTGGGGGGGGGGTGGGTGGGGGGGGGGTGGTATTTGGGGGTGGGGGGGGTGGCGGCGGTGGCCGTCGCGGCGGCGGCAACTTTGACCCGGCCCAACTCCAGACGATGCGCCTTCAGCAAATCCAGACACAGCTTGGCGCTACCGACGATGAATTTGCGGCTCTTTCGCCAAAGATCGTCGCGGTCATGAATGCCCAGACGGCCGCAGGCGTCAATGTATTCGGTGGTCGTGGCGGTCGCGGCGGTCGTCGTGGCGGTGGCGGTGGTGGCGGCGGCGCCGCTCCGGCCCCGACAGGTCCTCAGTCTCCAGTAGCTTTGGCTCGCGCTGAGCTGCAGGCGGCGATCGATGATCAGAACTCGACGGCCGACCTGATCAAGGGCAAGCTGGACGCGTATCGCGCGGCGGTTACGAAGGCCAAGCAAGACCTCGTCTCGGCCCAGAAGGATTTGCAGTCGGTCCTCACCCAGCGCCAGGAGGCGATCATGGTGTTGGCCGGTTATCTGGATTAATCTTGCGGGAAAGAGGCCCGGCGGGCGTGTTTCGACGCCGGGCTTATTCAAACCTTGCTTCATATGAAGTTGTATGAACGAAGCCGAGGGATTGAAGCCGCAAGGCTGATTCAGGCGATGTAATGATTTGCGTCTCGGCGGGTCGGTTATAAGACGACCGACCCGCCGCAGAACGCAAACGAGGAAGGTTCGCGCAAGATCAGACGTGTACGAAAGCGCATTTTGCGCAGCGGAGATGACAGTGGACAATATGCTGAACACGCTGGTGAAAGAAGGGGTCATCGAGGCCACGGTCGCCGAGAAGGCGGCCCAGGACATGGCCGAAGGCAAATCCATCGACGAAGCCCTGCGCACCAATGTTCTTGCAACGGATGAGAAGGTTCTCCGCTGGCTGGGCAATCATTTTGACGTTCCCTATGTGGACCTGGAAAAAGACGGCGCGAAACTCGCGCCCAGCAAGGATTTCCTCGCCAAATTCCCCGCGCGTATTCTGCTCGACCGGCGCATGATGCCGCTCTCATCCAATGGCAACGGCGACGGCGTGCCGGTGGTCACCTCGCGGGTTTTTGATTTGTCGGGTCTCGATGAATTGCGGCTGGCGACGGGGCTGGATGTGCATCCGGTGCTGGCGCCGGCGATTGAAATTGAACGGTTCATGAAGAAATACCTCGGCGTCGGCGCCGATACCCTGCAATCGATGGGGATCACGGCCGGCGACGAAGGCGATCTGAAATTCCTCGAAGAGCAGCATGAAGACGACATGGACCTGACGCAAGCCGCGCAGGACTCGTCGATCATCAAATTCGTCAACCAGATTCTGGCCGAAGCGCTCGACCTGCGTTCCACGGACGTGCACATTGAGCCGTTCGAGAGCCAGTTGCGCGTTCGTTATCGAATTGACGGCGTGCTTCAGGAGGCCAACTTGCCTCCGGAAGTCCGCAAGCTGCAAGCGGCCATCGTGTCGCGCATTAAGATTCTGAGCCATCTGGATATTGCTGAGAAGCGCGTGCCGCAGGACGGCCGTATTCGGCTTAAGGTTGCCGGGCGCGAGATCGACTTGCGCGTCAGCGTCATCCCCATGATTCACGGCGAGGCCGTGGTGCTGCGTATTCTCGACCGCGGCGATGCACTGCTGGGCATGGAATACCTGGGCATGTCGTCGCGCGACAACCGGGCCTGGACGCAGGTGCTGGATTTGCCGCACGGCATTATTCTGGTCACTGGTCCGACCGGGTCGGGAAAAACGACCACCCTCTATGCGGCCCTTTCGAAGATTAACAATGTCGATTTGAAGATCATCACCGTTGAAGACCCCGTTGAATATCAGCTACAGGGCATTAACCAGATTCAGGTCAACACCAAAGCCGGCCTGACGTTCGGAGCGGGCTTGCGAGCCATCTTGCGTCATGACCCTGACGTGGTGCTGGTCGGCGAAATTCGCGACAAAGAAACCGCTGAAATCGCCGTGCAGGCGTCGCTCACCGGCCACTTGGTATTCAGCACCCTGCACACCAACGACGCCCCCGGCGCTACGACGCGTCTGGTGGATATGGGCGTCGAGCCGTACCTGGTGGCGTCCTCACTGGAACTGGTCGCCGCCCAGCGCCTGGTGCGATTGATCTGCAAGCACTGCAAGGCCGAGATGCCCAAGGATGAGGTCAAGAAACTGCGGCAGGAATTCGGCGACGAAGTTCCGCCGGTGATTATGAAGGGGAAGGGATGCCGCAATTGCCAGGGTTCGGGCTATCGCGGCCGTCAGGGCGTCTTCGAGATGATGCCGATCACTGACGAAATTCGCGCCCTGATCCTGGAGCATGCCAGCTCGCGCATCATCCGCAAGGTGGCGTTGCAGCAAGGGATGAGCAGTCTACGCGGCGACGGCTGGCGTCTGATCGGTGAAGGCAAGACGACGCCGGAAGAAGTGCTGCGGTTGACCAAGGACGAAGAACTCGTCGTTGGCGCGGCCGAATTGGCCGGAGCGAAATAGCGCGAAGCGAAGGATGCAACTAACCGCGCTTTGAATCGTTTTATTTAGTCGTGTGAGTTGTGTGACCGTGCAGGGCATTTGAGCTTTTTTGGGAATTAGCAATGGCATTATTTGCATACACCGCGATGGGTAAAGACGGCCGGATGACCAGCGGCACGCTGACCTGCGACTCGCGCGCCGCGGCGTTGCAGCAGATCAGCAAGCAAGGGCTGATGCCGGTGAAGATCGAAGAGGCCAAGGACGCCGCCGCTGCCGCGAAGAAGGCCGCGGCAGCCGCCAAGGCGGCGGGGAATAAAGAAGGCAAGGTCCCGGCACGCATCGTCGAAGGGTTCACGCGCGAATTGGCCAACCTCCTCGCCGGCGGCGTGCCTCTGAGCCGCGCTCTGGCATTGCTTCGCCGCGAGGCCTCCAATCCGGTTGCCAAGCAATTGTGGGTTTCCATCCATGACGACGTGGTGGGCGGCAAGTCGCTGGCCGAGGCGATGGCAGCGCATCCCAGAACATTCTCGAGCGTCTATATCGCCATGATCCGCGCCGGCGAGGCTGGCGGGTTTCTTGATGTGGTGCTCGCCCAGATCGCCGATTTCCGCACCCGCGAGGCGGACCTCAAGGGCAAAGTCAAATCCGCCATGGTCTACCCGATCATTCTGGGCTGCCTGGCGATCGGCGTGGTCATCTTCCTGCTGACATTCTTCATTCCGCAATTCCAGGGCATTTTCTCGCAATTCGGTGCAAATCTGCCGTTTCTCACCCAAATCATTATCGGGGCCAGCAACATCGTCAAACACGATGGGCCCTGGGTTCTGGTGGCGGTAATTGTGTTGGTCGTGACCATCCGGCGCGCGTTGAAAACCGACACGGGCCGGCGGCGCATTGAGCTGCTCACGCTCTCGACGCCGGTTCTGGGCAAAGTCGTCGCGCATTTCTCTCTCGTGCGCTTTGCCCGCATGTTGGGAACGCTGGTCGGCGCGGGCGTGCCGCTGGTGGCGTCCCTGAAAGTGGCCCGTGAGGCGATCGGAAATCAGACGCTTTCCGATACCGTGGAGCACGCCATCGAGCAGGTGCAACGCGGCGCCCCGCTTTCCAAGGCGCTGGCGAGCAGCGCCCGGCTTTTCCCGCCATCGGTCGTGGAAATGGTGGCGGTCGCCGAGGAAACCGCGCGTCTGGACAAGGAACTGATCCGCCTTGCCTCAACGTATGAGGCCGACCTGGACCGCCAGCTCCGGCTGCTGGTTTCCATCGTCGAGCCCATGATGTTGTTCATGATGGCGGGCTTCATTGGCACAATTGTCATCGGCATGTTGCTGCCAGTGTTTAACCTGCAGGATATTGTTCACTAACGAGGAAGTTTAACGAAGCGTTTCATTCAGAAAGAGATGAGGTGATTCACATGCTTAGCACAACCCAAAATCGGAATCGTCGGATTCGCCGTGGTTTTACATTGATCGAACTGCTGCTGGTCATGGTGATTATTTCCATCCTGGCGGCAATCGTGGTTCCCAAGTTCGTCGGCCGCAAGAAGGACGCGCAGATCGCGGCGGCCAAGCAGGACATCGCGACGATGAGCACGCAGTTGCAGGCATTCGAGATCGACAACGGCCGCTTCCCGACGCAGGAAGAGGGATTGCAGGCCCTGGTCCAGAATCCCGGCAATCTTTCCAACTGGCATAGCCTGCTGCCCAAGGTTCCTCTGGATCCGTGGGGCCGGCCTTATGTCTACCACTGCCCCGGCGCCAACGGAGCGGATTTTGATCTGCTCTGCACCGGCGAGAGCGGCCAGGAAGGCAACGCGGACAATATCCCGGCGCCGGGAGCCGCGCAGTAAGCAAACCGCGGGCGTGAATCCAGCCGTTCTCTCATAAGTCGGCTTTGGCAACAGCCATGTTCGATCGAAGTTTCCATCATCGCCATATAGGCTACGCATCCGCCGCCGGGCGCGCAATCGCCGGCGGCGGGCGCGAGGCAGCCTGGGCGTCCGTGGGCGGCGGCGGGTTCACACTCATCGAGCTGTTGATGGTGATGATCATCATTTCCATATTGACGGCGTTGGTGGCCCCCAAACTGGCCGGTTTCGCGGCCGGGCGCGGAGCCAGCTATGCCGCCACGCAGATCGTCGCCCTGGCGCGCTACGGCAGGGCGCAGGCGATCGGCGAGGGGCGCATTTACCGGCTCAATGTCGATCCTACGTCGCGGCCACCGACATATTGGCTGACGGCGCAATCTGACGGCCAGGAATTCGCCCCGGCCACCGGTGACTACGGCAAGCATTACGGTCTGCCCGACGGCGTGTCCATGCAGACGGATTTCCCGACGCAAAAAGACGGCACCTACGTGGCGTTTATGCCGACGGGGCGCGTCGATTTCGACGCGACGACGGCTCCCAACGCCAGTGCGTCGGCGACGAACGGCAGCGCGTCTTTTTCGGCGGCGGGCGGCGCTACTGCCGCCGGGCCGACTGTCTTTGGCACCGGAACGCTGGGGGTCGTTGGCGGCGCACAATCGGCGCAAATCACCTTGATCGACCAGACGCGCGCGTCGTTTACCATCTCGTGCGGTTCGGCCTCTGAATTGTTCCATATTGTTCAACCGGGGGAGACGCCATGAGCCGACGCGCTTCCCATCGCGGCTTCACGCTGGTTGAAGTCATCTATACGTTGCTCCTGATTACCATTGTCATTCCGGTGGTGATGCACGGAATTCAGTACACCGCACGGCTTGCGGACACCTCGCAGCATCGGACCGAGGCGGCGGGACTGGCCCAGGCGCAACTGAATCAGTTGCTGGCGGATGAGACCTGGCAGGGCGGCAGCCTGTCCGGTGACTTCAGCGCGCAGGGATGGCCGCAATACACCTGGCAGTGCAACAGCGCCGCGTGGCCCGGCGACCAGGTAGGCGCGGGCCTTTACGAACTGGACATGGTCGTTTCCTGGAGCACCGGCGGACGCACGCAATCAGTTACCGTTTGCACCCTGGCTTACCCCAGGAACGTGGCCTTTGGCGCGGCAACATCATCCTCTACGACAGCGACAGGCGGCTGATGAATCGGACAGGCGACAAAATCCTCTTATTTGCCTCGCGGGGCCCGAGTAAGGGACTTCGTTCGCGGGGAAGAGGCTCGGCATTCACGCTGGTCGAGCTTGTTATTGCGATGGCGATGGTGGCGTTCGTCGCGCTGGCACTCTACAAGAGCCTGAAAGCGGCATTTGATCTGACCGCCAGCGCTGACCGGGTTGTTGAACCGGCGCGAACGGCGGAGATCGCCATGGAAATACTCTCAGAAGACCTGCAGAACGCGGTCGCCCCTAATGCGGCAAACAATGCGCCGGCCGTGACGATCCCGACGACAGCGGAAAATATCAGCGATCTGACGGGAATCACCGGGGCGGGTTCGACATCGAGCACGACTTCCAGCACGACCGGCGGCACTACTGGCGGCGGCGCTTCGGCCAGTTCATCCAGCACCAGCACGACGACCACCTGGCTGCTGGCCGGACCGTTTGAGGGAACGCAGAACCAGGCCGGCGGCGGTGAGGC
>JBEKYH010000324.1:0-6106 GCA_049511115.1 Tepidisphaeraceae bacterium
CCGCGCCACCGCTGGCGCGGGCGTCGCGGCCAGCATCTTCATGGAGACCACGCCGGATTTCCCCCATTGGAAAAATGAGGCCCGCTTTGTGTATGGCCTGTGCCGCCAGGCGGGATCGACCATCAAGGGCGTGATCGCCAACGGGCAACTGGAATCGCCCGATTTTCCGGCGTATCTCGATTCAATTCGCGATTCCAAATTGCTGGGTGTGCGGCGGATTCTGCATGTCGAGCCGGACGAATTGTCGACCACGAAAGTCTTCGCCGACAACGTCCGCCTGCTGGGCAAGATGAATCTGACCTTTGACCTTTGCGTGCGCGCCCGGCAGATTCCGCTGGCGATCGAGCTGGTCCACAAATGCCCCGGCGTGCAGTTCATCCTGGATCATTGCGGTAATCCGGATATTGGGGCCGACCATGGGCGCGGGCCGGCGAAGCAGTGGCGTGATGCGATTAAAGCAATCGCAAAAATAGAAACCATCGCGTGCAAAATTTCCGGGATCGTGGCCAATTGCCTGCCCGATACGGCATCGGCGCAGCTCCTGCGGCCCTACGTCGAGCATTGCCTCGAGCATTTCGGCTGGAACGACGTCGTCTGGGGCGGGGATTGGCCGGTTTGTCTGACGCGATCGACACTGGGCGATTGGATTGCTTTCTCGCGGGAGATTGTGGCGGGGGCGCCGGTCGAGGATCAGCGCAAGCTGTTCATGGAGAACGCGGTGCGGATTTATCGGGTGAACTTGGGGTCTGCTGGTTTGCCTTGAATGTTTCGAACTGCTTCAGAAGTTACCCCGATAACCAGCATCAGCGCCCGGCGGCTCGGAGTTCCTCGACGGCTCGAACTTCCGCAAGAACGTCATCGGCCGTGCCGAGGTCCTCGGTCACGTTGTGCTTGCGGAGCACTTGCTCCGTGTCGTAGCGGTCGAGCCCCAGGGCCTTGGACAGTGCAAGGTGCGATAGTTCCCCGCGGCGGTACAGGTCGATGAGGAAGCTTTCTTTCGCCTCGGATTCAAGGTTGATGCGCCGCGCGCGGAGCCGTTGCTCAACGTCATCGGGTAATTGAAATGTCACGGCCATAAATCACCTATCGGACAATCTTATACTAACCCATGGGAAAAGGCGCATTCGCCGCTAAATTGCAGTCGAATCTCGCGCGCCAACGAGCCCCAGCGGCCTCTCTGGGTCGGTGTCTTGCCGGCGTACTAGGCGATCTTGGCCTCCGCCGGCAAGGCCAACTTGGCCCGCAGATACTGGCCCGTGTGGCTCTCCTCGACTTCCGCCACTTGCTCCGGCGTCCCTTCGGCGACGATTCGCCCGCCGCCAGCGCCGCCTTCGGGGCCAAGGTCAATGATCCAATCGGCACACTTAATCACATCCAGATTATGCTCAATCACCAGCACCGTATTCCCCATCGCGGCCAGGCGATTGAGAACATTCAGCAGATTGTGGATGTCGGCAAAATGCAGGCCCGTAGTCGGCTCATCAAGGACGTACAGCGTGTGCGCCGTCGCGGTTTTGCCGAGTTCCGTGGCCAGTTTCACGCGCTGCGCCTCGCCGCCGGAAAGCTGTGTGCTCGGCTGCCCCAGCTTGACGTAACCCAATCCCACGTCGTTGAGCGCCGCCAGCAGTTGGCGAATTTTCGAGAACGCATCGAAGAACTCGAGCGCTTCCTCAACCGTCATATTCAACACATCCGCGATGCTCTTCCCGCGATAATGAATCTCCAGCGTCTGCGCGTTGTAGCGCGTGCCGTGGCAGACTTCGCAATCAACGTAAATATCGGGGAGAAAGTGCATCTCGATGCACTTGGTTCCCTGCCCTTGGCAGGCTTCGCAGCGGCCGCCTTTGACGTTGAAACTGAAACGGCCGGCCTCGTAGCCGCGCACTTTGGCCGCGGGAACCTTCGTGAAGACCTGGCGGATATCATCAAACACGCCGGTGTAAGTCGCGGGGTTGCTCCGCGGCGTGCGGCCAATCGGGCTTTGGTCGATCTCAATCACCTTGTCGATCTTGGCCGCCCCTTGAAGCGATTTGTGCAAGCCGGCCTTGACCTTCGAGCCATAGAGTTTCCGCTTGAGGGCAGGCAAAAGCGTCTGATTAATCAGCGTGCTTTTGCCCGACCCGCTGACGCCGGTGACGCAGACGAATCCGCCCAGGGGGATTTTCACGTCGAGATTCTGCAGGTTGTTTTCCTTGCACCCTTTGAGTTCCAGGGCATCCTTTTGCGGACTCAGCGGCCGGCGCGCTGATGGAGTGGCGATGGCGCATTGACCGGTCAGGTATTTCACTGTCAGGCTGTGCCCATTCGCGAGCACCTCGGGCATCGGACCCGCGCAGACGACCTGCCCGCCGTGCGCGCCGGCGCCCGGGCCGATGTCGATGAGGTAATCGGCGCTGCGGATGCACTCCTCGTCGTGTTCGACCATAAGAACGGTATTTCCCAGGGATTTGAGGCGTTGCAGCGTGCGGATCAGGCGCGTGTTGTCGCGCGAGTGCAGGCCGATGGTCGGCTCATCGAGGACATAGCAGACGCCGACAAGCCCGCTGCCGACCTGCGTTGCCAGGCGGATGCGCTGCGCCTCGCCGCCGGAGAGGCTTCCCGTTTTGCGATCGAGTGAGAGGTATTCCAGGCCAACGTCGGCCATGAATCCGAGGCGGGCCGAAATCTCCCGCACGATCGGCTCGGCGATGCGCGAGCCTTCCTCCCCCAGGCGCAGATTCTGGAAAAACGGCAGGGCCCGGTCGATGGTCAGGCGGCAAATCTCATATATGTTAAAGCCCGGCTTGCCGTCGTCGGAGCTTTTAAGGCGCACGGCGAGGGCTTCGGGTTTAAGCCGCATTCCGCCGCACGCGGCGCACGGCTGCTCCGACATATATTGATGCAGGCGCGTCTTGACGAATTCGCTCTCGGTGTTTTCAAAGCGCCGCTGCAAATTGGGGATGACGCCTTCAAACCAGGTTCCCGTCCCCTCGTCGCCCCGGGCATCGGTCCCTTCCATGAGAATCTGCTGTACCTTCTTGGGGATTTCCTTGAACGGCTGCGTGTAAGAAGCGCCGAATTCGCGGCAAAATTGGCGCAAAATGCGGCTGTAATAAATGTTCATCCGCTTGCCGTTTTTTCGCCAGCCTTCGATCGCGCCGTTTTCCAGCGAGAGGCTTTCATCGGGCACGATCATTTCCGGATCAAATTTCAGCGTGCTGCCCAGCCCGTGACACGTGGGGCAGGCGCCGTGCGGGCTGTTGAAACTGAAAAGTCGCGGCTCCAGTTCCGACAATGACGCCTCGGGATGGTCCGGGCAGGCGAATTTCTCGCTGTAGGATTCATCCTTCCAATTCCCCGCGGCGTCGGCGACCGAGATGATGACCAGACCCTGACTGAGTTTCAGGGCTGTCTCAATTGAATCGGCCAGGCGCGTGCGGATGTCGGGCTTAAGAACGAGCCGATCCACCACGGCTTCGATGTTGTGGGCCTTGGTCTTCGCCAGCGCCGGCGGGTTGGCCGTCAATTCGACGACGCTGCCGTCGATGCGAGCGCGCACAAAACCCTGGCGGTGAATTGCGGCGAGGACTTCCTTATGTTCCCCCTTTTGCCCCTTAATCAGCGGCGAGAGAACCATCAGTTTCGTCCCTCCCGGCTGCCGCATGACCGCATCCACAATCTGCGACGGCGACTGGCTGGAAATCGGCCGGCCGCAGACCCAGCAATAGGGCGTTCCAGCGCGGGCGAAGAGCACGCGCAGGTAATCGTAAATCTCCGTCGTCGTGGCCACCGTGCTGCGCGGATTGCTGCTGGCCGACCGCTGCTCGATCGCAATCGTCGGCGGCAGACCCTCGATTTCGTCGATGTCCGGCTTTTGCAACTGGTCAAGGAACTGCCGCGCATAGGCGGAGAGCGACTCAATATATTTCCGCTGCCCCTCGGCGTAGACCGTATCGAAAGCCAACGTGGATTTGCCGCTCCCGCTGAGGCCGGTGACGACGACAAGCTGATCGCGCGGAATCTCCACCGAGATATTTTTAAGGTTGTGCTGCCGTGCGCCGGCAATGCGAATCGATTTGCTGAAACCCATGCTGCTCCTGGCGGCGCGAAGCACTCGCCCGCGCCATAGGAGACTATTCTAGCACGGAATTTCCGCGGGTCTCGCCCGGATGGCGGATCCGATGTCAGTTCGCTGGTGTGCCCGCCGGCCGCGATTGCCGTGGCGACGGCGAAGCAGCATTCCCGCCGACAGGGCAAGGATCACAACACCCGACGGCTCTGGCAGGAATGTGATGGATACGCTAGTGGATGTGTAGTTTAGTTGCACGGGATAAGGGGAATTCACGTCGGTGAAAACTGCGCTTAGATTTTGAGCGATGAGGAAATCGTAGGTATTCCCTATCGCGGGCGTGAAGCCGTTGAGGAATGTGATGTCCAGATTTTCGAGGAACGAACTGCCGCCGTTGAGGGTCAGCAGACCGAATTCGTTCGTGGAAGGCTCGCCGCCGATTCCGAGAACAAGATCGCTGATGCTGCACTCGCCAGTCACGGTGAGGTTGCCGTAGGTGTTGGAACCGGCGGCGCTGGTCAAGAAAACTTCATTTGCAATCACAGAGCCGGCGGTGGCGCTGCCGCCTTCAAGCGAAAGCCTGCCGTAGCCGCCCAGGCCAACGCCCACATCCAGCAGGTTCGTAACGGACAGCTCCCCACCGGTTAGAGTATAAACACCCTCCGTCAGGGTTCTTGCGTTGACGTCGAATTCCCCGCCAATGTCCAGATTTGAAGTGGTGTTCACGCCCCCCGTTTGGGTAAACGAGCCATTGCCGTTAAGGCTGATTTGCTCGGTGAGTGCCGACAGCGTGCCGCCGGAGAGGTTGTACGTCCCGCTGGCGCCGGCGTTGAGGCCAACATAGAGGTTGCCATCGACACCGGTGCAGGAGTTGCTTCCGCCGGTTTGGGTGAAGGTGCCCGTGCCGGAGTCGCCGATGAATTCCGATGCAATGATCGGCGGGTTGTAGCGGCCGCTTTGATTGATTGTGTTGTCGTTAGCGGTTGTTAATGTTCCGCCGGATAATGAGTACGAGCCAATGGCCATGGAGTCAAAGCCGACATCCAGGATGCCGCCATGGCCCGCGCAGGAATTTGTCCCGCCGGTCTGGATGAACGCGCCCGAGCCGCTGTAGCCAACCACTTCGGCTGCACCGCCAAAGAGGGTCGCGCCGTTGGTCCCGCCCGGGTTGTTATTGAATACCGCCAAGGTACCGCCGCCCAAAGTATAAGTACCGCGGGATTTCGCCTCATATCCCAAAACAAGCGTGTCCAGTTGTGGATACACTCCGTACCCAGGCGCGCCCGGCATTGCGGTCCCGATCTGATTGCAGCCGCCGGTTTGAACAAAACTGCCTGTCCCACCGCTACCGACGTCCTCAAGGCCAATATCTGATCCTGTTGTCGGTCCATCCACGTACAGCGCACCGCCCGATAGCACATAAATTCCGGCTGATCCTGGGTTTGCACCGATTCGCAGTGTCGCGGAGCTAGCGCCGCCGGCGACGGAGTTTGTGCCCCCGGTCTGGATCAGCTCTCCCGCGCCGCTGTAGCCTATGTTTTCGACAGGGTTGTCGGGCTGGAACACCAGGCTCCCTGCGCAAAGGAGATAGATACCGCTCGATCCCGCGTTGCTTCCAATGGTAATCCCAAACGAGTTGCCGACGTTGCCGCCGGTTTGAACAAACGTCGCCGTGCCCGCGTAGCCTACGTCGATAATACCAGTGAGTGATCCGGCGCCAAAATCGTACTCGGCAGTCGCGGCAGGGCTATATGCCACATATAGCGTGCCAGCATCGAGCGATAAACCGGCAGGCTGGATATAGGTGCTAACGCCGCCGTTGTATCCGAGATAGGCGCTAAGGGTTGTGAGTACGCCAGAGGAGACGTTGAAAACTGACGGCGCAAAGCCCACGCTGCTCGACGGGAGGAGTAAAGGCGTCCCACTATCGAGGGTGACGCTAATGGGTAGAGAAGCCGAACCGCCGTTGAGATCAAAAGTAGTGCAGGCGAGCGAACCTCCCGTCATGTTGAACGTGCCGCCGGAATTCACGTTGATTGTGGGGCTGGTCAACGTTCC
>JBEKYH010000325.1:0-6088 GCA_049511115.1 Tepidisphaeraceae bacterium
CGGGGACGCATCGGGTTTATCAGTTCGATGTCGGCGCCGTTTTGCGCCACCTGCAACCGGCTGCGGCTGACGGCCGATGGGCTGCTGCGGAGTTGTTTGTTTGAGGGCGGCGAGGTGGACGTGAAGCCGATTTTGCGGCAAACGCCAGTCGAGGAACAGACGCAAGCAGCCGCACGCACACAAGAGCTGGCGCGGGCGATGGTCGATTGCGTGCGACTAAAACCCGCCCTGCATTCGGGTCACGGCAACCAGCAGATGAGCCGCATCGGCGGATAGCACCCTCCCGGGAATCACTTCAATTTGTGAGAGACAAAAAGAAACGCAACCGGCTGCTGGATTACCTGCAATACCTGGCCCTGCGCTGGGTGGCGATGATCCTGCATTGCTTTCCGGTCGAGGCGAACTTGCGCACGGCGAGTCTGCTGGGGGACATCATGTTCAAGGTGGACACAAAACACCGCGAGCGGGCCATGGGGAATCTGCGCCGGTCATTTCCGGATATGCCCGAGGAGGTGTGCCGCGAGATGGCGCGTCGCAGCATGCGGCAGCTTTTTATTTTCTTTGTCGAGATGTTATTCACAACCCGGCTGGTGCGGCTGGATACCTGGCGGGAATATGTTGAGTTGAAAAACTTTCAGAAGACGCTCGAACTGCTGTTGGACAAGCGGCGCGGGGTTATTCTGCTCACCGGACATTATGGCAATTGGGAAATCCTCGGCTATTGCCTGGCGACGCTGGGTTTTCCGACGACCAGCGTGGCGCGGCCGCTGGATAATCCGTATGTGAATGACTACGTGCTGGGCGTGCGCGAGCGGCGCGGGCAGCGGATCATCAATAAATCGGGCGCGACGATGGAAGTGACGGCGGTGCTTGAGAAGCATGGCACCGTTGGATTCATTGCCGACCAGAACGCGGGGCATAAGGGATTGTTCGTGGATTTTTTTGGGCGCAAAGCCAGCACGTATAAATCAATCGGGTTGCTGGCGATGGAATATAAGGCGCCGGTGGTGGTGGGTTACGCGCGGCGGTTTGAAAATAGGTTTCGCTTTCGCGTCGCGGCGCAGGACATTATTTATCCCGAGGATTGGGAGAATCAGGATGATCCGCTGCGCTACATTACCCAGCGCTATACCAAGGCGATTGAGGATTTTGTGCGCGAAGACCCCGGGCAGTATCTCTGGGTGCATCGCCGCTGGAAGTCGCGGCCTAAGGGAGAGGTGGCGGAGAAGTTTGATTGATTTCATCGCCGCGCGCGAGTGCGAACGGGGTGCAACCTGGATGCAGCCTGATAGAGTCGCGATATGAAACGCATTGTGCTGACTGGGCCGCCGTGTTCTGGAAAGACGACCGTTTCGACGGCGCTGGCGGCGATGCTGCCCAACTTCGTGGTGGTGCCGGAGGCGGCGACGCAGGTCTATTCCGCCGACGCGACGCGGTGGGATTTGCTTGATCTGGCCGGCCGCAAGGATTGCCAGCGGCGGATTTATCAGCTTCAACTGCGCCAGGAGGCGGAGTATGCGGAGCGACATCCGGACAAGAATCTCCTGCTGGATCGCGGGACGCTCGACGGCGCGGTCTACTGGCCCGATGGAAGCGAGGCGTACTGGCGGGAGATGGGAACGAATCTAGAGGAAGAGCTGCGGCGATACGATCACGTGATATTCATGGAGACGGCGGCGACGATCGGAGTCTATGGATTCAGCACGAACGCATGCCGATTCGAGGATGCGCAGGCGGCTATCGCCAATGGGCGAGCGCTGGCGGCACTGTGGGGGAAGCATCCGAAATTGGTGACTGTCCCTGCTTTTGAGTCGGTGGAGGAGAAGGTCGCGGCGGTGAAAGGGATTTTGCAGCAGGGTTGAGGCGGCCGTTGCGAAGCGAGGGCGGCGCGGATCATTTGCTGTTAGGCATTCCCACATATTCAGCGAGATTCGCTTCAAGGCGCGCGGCGCTGTCGTCGAGTCCGCCGGTGCGGTTGCGGGCGAGCCAGAGGCGGCGGTGTTCGGCGATGATGATTGCGATGTCGTCGGCTAGTTGTGTGGTAGATTGGCTGGTTGGGTCGAGCTTCCACATTCCGCGGCGGCAGGCGTGGCGCAGCATGGCGGCGGCGTTGGAGAATTCGTCTTTCGTCAGGTTGTCGGCACGCGAGTCGGGCAGGCGCGACATCGCTTTGTCGATTACCGATTCGGCGGAGCGCAGGTTGTCCAGGGTGATTCCCTCCAAAGGGTCCTTGTGCGTCGATGAGGGAATCAGGATGCGGAAGAGGGCGGAGGAATTTTTCATCAGTTTGCCTACGGATTGGTAGACGTTGCCGAGGTCGCAGGCGAGTTTTCCCAAGACATCGGCGGGGTCTTCGAAGGCGTGGACATTCAGCACGGCGGGCAAATCTAGATCGCGATTGGC
Source organism: Tepidisphaeraceae bacterium (assembly GCA_049511115.1). Classification (GTDB taxonomy): domain Bacteria; phylum Planctomycetota; class Phycisphaerae; order Tepidisphaerales; family Tepidisphaeraceae; genus JBEKYH01. The sequence continues at coordinate 2,404 of JBEKYH010000325.1, forward strand.
TTCCTCGCACCATGAAGCGGCGGCGCCGGCGGCGAAGCCGGGGTAGCTGATGGGCAGATATTGCAGATGTCCGTGGTCGCCCCAGTCGGTGTTCAGGAAACCGATGGCGCCGTGCTTGCGGCCGTTGGCGGCGGCGGCGCGCTGGTTGGCGAGCATGTTGTCGGTCCGGCCGGCGATGCTGAGCCAACTGCTGGTGCCGGGGCAGACAAAAAACGGGACGCCGGATTCGGCGAAGAGGCGGCCGTCGTTGTCGAACGGATGATCGGCTTCGTAGCCCCACTCGAGGGCGACGATGGGGCGCGGCAACTCCGAAATGAGTTTGGGCTCGTCGATGATGATGTCGCCCCAGAACATCATGGTGCGGCCGTGCTTCTGAACGAGGGCGTGAACTTTCTTGAGGAATTCGAGGTAGAGGCGTGTCTTGCCGATTCGCTCGGCCTCCGCGCGGCTGCGGCCCTGGCCGATGTCGAAGGTCTCGTCGCAGCCGACGTTGAAGAGCCGGCTCGTGAAATTCGGCAGCAGTTCGTTATAGAGATTTGCCAGGAACTCGATCGCTGCGGGGTCGGTCGGGCATAAGCTGAAAGGCCCCTTCCATCGAAAGCCCCAGGGGGTTTCGGCGCCGTCGGTTACTTCGGCGAGATGGCGATAGCGCGGGAGTTTCAGCCAACGCTCCATGTGGCCAAAGCTGTTTTGATTGGGGACGAGTTCGATGAAGCGATCACGGCAATAGGCATCGAGGGCGGAGATTTCCTCCGCCGTGATGGGGCTGGCGTTTTGCCAGACATCGGCGTGGTCGGCGTAGGCGAAGGTGTGCTCGGTGTAGAGTTGAAGGTGATTGATTTTCCAGCTTGCCAGTTTGTCGATGAGATCGAAAAGCGTCGTCATGGTCGGCACTTTGTCGCGGCTGATGTCCAGCATCACGCCGCGGACGGGGAAATCGGGCCAGTCGTGAATCTCCAGGCAGGGAAGACGCCAGGGGGATTGGCGGCGGATCTGGTCGAATGTTTTCTGTGCGTAGAAGAGACCGGCGCGATCGGCGGCGCGGATATCTACGCCGGTTGGCGAAATTGAAAGATGATAGCCCTGGGGAGGGAGGCCGGAGTCGACGCTTAGTTTCAGCGCGGAGGGGAAGGGTGCAGTTTCTTCGTGCCGCCTCAATTGGCGCGGATGGGGCAACAAATTCAAGGACTGGCCGGACCGATCCTGCATCAGGGCGATAGTGTACCCAAACAAAGAGACCGTACGCAAAGCGGGCCGGAGTTGCTGTCCGGCCCGAGTGCGATGAGCGATTATGAAGCGCGATCAGGAGTTAACGGTGACCCCCGCCGCCATGGAAGCCGCCACCAAAACCGCCGCCGTGGAAACCGCCGCCGAACCCACCGCCGTGGAAGCCGCCACGGAAACCTCCACCGTAGAAGCCGCCGCCGTAGAAACCGAAGCCGCCGCCAACGATAACGCTGCCATAATACGGCGTGTAATAGTACGGCGTCACAGCGGGGACGGCGTAAGCCGTGTAGGGATAATACGGCGTGGTGTAGTAAGCCGCAGGCGGGCTGTAATAGACCGGCGCCTGGTAGTTATAAGCCGGCGCGGCATATGCGTAAGAAGGTGCTGCATAGCTGTAGCTGGGGTAGTAGTAACTGGCAGCCGGGGCGTAGGCATAGCCACCGCCGTAACCACCAAAGCCAAGGCCGATGCCGACGGAGAACCGATCACGAGCGAAGGACACGGCCGGAAGCATGCCAATCGCCAGAATCGTGGGTAGTAGGTACTTTTTCATAATCCAACTCCTTTCGACTTCATTATAGACCGTACAGAGTCACATCGTCGCTTTATTAGACAATGCAAGGAGACTTTGGTTAGGCCGTTACGGGGCTTTAGGGGTGAGGAGGGAAGCTTAGTGGCATTAAGGTATTTATTGGCAAATACTTACAAGTCGAGCAAGCAATTGGATGATGCGAAATCTCGATTTTAATCCACCACCAGATTATCCCGGTGCACCACCTCATCATACGCCGCTTCGGCGAGGAGCTTGCGGACCTCCTGGGTCTTTTTCCCCGCGATGCGGCGGACATCTTGGGCGCTGTAATTGCATAAGCCGCGGGCGACGGCGATGCCGGTAGTGGTGACGATGCGCACCATGTCGCCCGCATCGAATTCGCCGTCGGCCTGGACGATGCCGGCGGGGAGGAGGCTTTTGTGATTTTCCGCGAGCGCGCGGCGGGCGCCGTCGTCGATGATGATCGTGCCCACGGGCTGCACGGTGCCGATCCAGCGGTCGCGGCTGGTGCGCTTTTTGGCATTGGGGTCGGCGGTCACGAAAAGCGTGCCGATCTCTTCGCCGGCGAGAATGCGCGGGAGGACATTTTCGGTGCGGCCGTCGGCGACAACCATCGCTTCGCCGGCGTCGGTCACGGTCTTGGCGGCCAGGAGTTTGGAATCCATGCCGCCTTTGCCGAGGGCGGATTTTTCGGCGCGGATAAGGTCGCGGGCGGCTTCGATGCTGCTCACCAGGCGCACGGGGCGGCCGGACGAATCGAGAAGGCCATCCACGACGCTGAGCAACACGAGCAGATTGGCCCGCAGGGCGTGGGCGACGGAGGCGGCGAGGATGTCGTTGTCGCCGAAGGTGATCTTCACGAGTTCGTCAGTGCTGACAGTGTCGTTTTCATTGATGATCGGCACCGCGCCCAGATCGTGGATGGCCAGAAGCGTGTTGCGCAGATTCAAGAATCGCTTGCGCAGGTCGATGTCGTGGCGGGTGATGAGAATCTGCGCCACGGGCAGGCGATGCGGCGCGAAGGCGCCGGCCCAATGGTCCATGAGACGCCGCTGCCCTACCGCGGCTACGGCCTGCAATTTGGCCAGATCAGTCGGCCGCTTGGTAAGGTTGAGTTCGCCCATGCCGCTGGCGATGGCCCCGGAGCTGACGAGTGTAACGGTCATGCCGCGCTTGCGCAGCTCGGCGACTTGCTGGGCGATTGCAGCCAGGAAGGCCGCGTCGAGGCGCGCGGTTTTGCCGGAGAGGAGCTGCGTGCCGAGCTTGACGACGACGGTTTTTGCGCCGGCAAGATACGATTGGCGGGTTGGGTTCATGGGGCGGGGATTTTCGCCGATGGGGCCGGGGATGCAATAAGTGAAGCTGGTAAGGTCGGGAAATGTTCTTTCCCAGCGCTCAGGCAATTCGCCGGCGGCCGCGATAACGGGACGCAAGAACAGCCGCGCCCAGGACAAGCAGCGCGCATGCCCCCGGTTCCGGAACGGCGACGGCGTTATTCAGAGCGGTAAGCTCGAAGGAGCCAGAGCCGTTGGGAGCAATGGCGTAATCAAAGCCGGGCTCGAGGCCTTCGATTTCGACGGTGCTGAAACCGTCGTTGATCGGATCGAGAGATCCGTAACTGAGAAAATCGAACGTGTCTCCCTGGATGGGTGCAAAGCTGTCGATAAAGCTCAGCTCCAGCGTGCCGGCAAAGGAAGCGTTGCCGGTGATGTCCAGGACGCTGTAGCCGGTGGGCGAGCCGGGGGTTGTTCCTTCGACTTCGATGTCGAGCAAGCCAGTCTGGCCCTGCACGTAATCGCCGTCGATGGTGAATGTGCCCGGGTCACCGCCGGGGTTAAACGCGCCAAGGTTGGTGAACTTGCCCGTCACGGTGTTCGGTCCCGCGCCGGTTACAAAGCTCCCCAA
>JBEKYH010000326.1:0-6008 GCA_049511115.1 Tepidisphaeraceae bacterium
CGTCACCGCCGGGAACTGTCCCTGATGGGCGACCGCGAGGGACGTGGTGTCCGTGGTGAAACGCGAGACCGCGCTGAGGGGCGTCAGCCCGCCGGGAGCGCGGACGTAAATGCTGGTCAGGCCCTTCGACGTTTGCCAGTATTGCGGAGCGACTTCCTCGACGACGTGATACTGGTTCAGCGGCGTGTACATCGTGGAAACCTGGCGCTGTCCGAACGCGTCATAGAGCGTGTCGTCGATGAGTTGAGGGTCGATATCCAGACGTGACGCGGTGGTGCGGTCCATGGTAACCATCGCCTCCAGGCCGCGGTCCTGCTGATCGCTGCTGACGTCGACAAGCCTGGGGAATTTCCGCAGCTCATTCACGAGTTTGGGCGCGAACTCAAGTAGATCCTCAAGGTTGTCTCCCTGCAGGGTGTATTGGTACGTCGCATTGCTCTGGCGTCCCCCCACCTGGATATCCTGCACGGGCCGCAGATACAGAGTGGCGCCAGGAATCCGAGCCAATTTGGGGCGCAGGCGGGCAACGACCTGGTCGGCCGATAATTTTCGGATGCTAAGGTCTTTGAGCGAAATAAACATGCGGCCCGTGTTCACGGTGCCGCCGCCGCGCCCGCCGCCCGTGAACGCCATGGAAATGGCGACCGCGGGATCGGCGCTGACGGCCTGGGCGAACTTCGACACCAAGACGTTCATGGCCTGAAAGCTGGTGTCCTGATCCGCCTGGATGGTTCCCTGGATGCGGCCCGTATCCTGCTGTGGGAAAAGCCCTTTGGGAATGATGATGTAAAGATAGATGGTGAAGGCGACGGTTGAGGCGGTAAGGACGATCATCACCAAAGGGTGGCGTAGCGCAACCGAAAGCGTGCGGCGATATCCGCCCAGGAACATATTGAACACCCATTCGCTGAAACGATAGATTGGGCCGTGCGGACGGCGATTGTGGTCCTTGAGAAGCCGGGCGCACATCATCGGGGTCGTGGTGAGCGAGACGACCAGCGAGATCCCAATGGCAACGGAGAGCACAACGGCGAATTCGCGGAAGAGGCGTCCGACGAGTCCTCCCATCATGAGAATGGGCAGGAAAACGGCCACCAGCGACGTGCTCATGGAAAGCACCGTGAACCCGATCTCCTTGGCCCCCAGCAGCGTGGCGTGCAACGGCGTCATTCCCGCCTCGAGATGCCGCGTGATGTTCTCGATCACCACGATTGCGTCGTCGACGACGAATCCAGTCGCGATGGTAAGCGCCATCAGCGAAAGATTATCAACGCTGTAGCCGCCCAGGTACATGACGCCGAAGGTGCCGATGAGGGACACCGGAACAGCGACGGAAGGGATCAGCGTCGTTCGCCAATCGCGCAGGAACATGAAGACGACGAGAATCACCAGGATGACCGAGACGGTCATGGTGAACTGCACTTCGTGCACGCTGGCGCGGATGGTGGTCGTGCGGTCCATGACGACCCGCAGTTTCATGGCCGCGGGAATCTCGGCCTGGAGCTCCGGAAGCAGGGCCAATACCCGGTCGGCCGTGTCGATGATATTCGCGCCGGGCTGGCGCGAAATAATAATCAAGACCGCCGGTTTGCCGTCGGCCATCCCGCCCGTGCGCACATCCTCGACCGAGTCGATCACCTGGGCGACGTCCTCAAGGCGCACGGGCGCCCCGTTCCGGTAGGCCACCAGGAGCGGCCGATACTGCGCGGCCTTGAGCAACTGGTCGGTGGTGGACAAGGAGTAGGCGCGATTATCGCCGGTGAGCTGGCCCTTGGGGCTGATGACGTTGGTGGAACCCAGCACTGTGCGGACGTCCTCCAGGGTCAGTCCCGTGGCGTTGAGGCGCTGCGGATTGATCTCGACCCGCACCGCCGGCAACGCGCCCCCTCCCACGTTCACCTGCCCCACCCCTTTTACCTGCGACAGTTTTTGCTCAATGATCGAACTGGCCGCGTCGTACATGTGGCCCCGGTCGTACGTATCGCTGGTGATCGACAGAATCAGAATCGGCGCATCCGCCGGATTTACCTTGTTGTAAGTCGGATTGCTCGGCAGATTGCTCGGCAGGTTGCCGGCCGCGGCGTTGATGGCGGCCTGCACGTCGCGGGCCGCCGCGTCGATGTTGCGGCTCAAATCAAATTGCAATGTGACCGACGCGCTGCCCAGGCTGCTGGAGCTGGTCATCTCGGTCACCCCCGCGATGCGCCCGAATTGACGTTCCAGCGGCGTGGCGACCGACGACGCCATGGTTTCGGGACTTGCTCCCGGCAGCGAGGCGGAAACCTGAACCGTGGGGAAATCCACCTGCGGTATCGGCGACACCGGCAGGCGGAAATAGGCGATCGCCCCGGCCAACGCGATCGCGATGGTCAGCAGCGTCGTCCCCACGGGCCGATAAATAAACGGCGTGGAAATGCTCAGGGGATCGTCGCTTTTCTCGCTCATACAACTTCCATCCCGGGCAATGTCGCGGGTCCTTCGCTTCGGCTCGCCGCTCCCAGTCGCGTCGCCAGCCGGTCAAACCAGAGATAAATCACCGGCGTCGTATAAAGCGTCAGAATCTGGCTGAAGATCAACCCGCCGACGATGGCGATGCCCAGCGGCCGGCGCAGTTCCGAGCCCACGCCCGATCCCATCGCCAGCGGCAGGCCGCCGAAGAGCGCGGCCAACGTCGTCATCATGATCGGCCGGAAGCGCAGCAGGCAGGCCTGGAATATCGCCTCCTGCGGCGGCTTGTTTTCCTTGCGCTGCGCCTCCAGCGCAAAGTCCACCATCATGATCCCGTTTTTCTTCACGATGCCGATGAGGAGGATCAGGCCGATGAGGGCGATCACGCTGAAATCGTTGCGGCAAATCAGCAGGGCAAGAATCGCCCCAACGCCGGCCGAGGGAAGCGTGGAGAGAATCGTCAGGGGATGAACGTAACTTTCATACAGCACGCCTAGCACGATGTAGACGGTCACCAGCGCCGCGAGAATCAGCGTCGATTCGTTGGCCAGCGAAGCCTGGAACGCCGCGGCCGTCCCTTGGAAACCGGTCTGGATGCTCGCGGGCATCTGCAAATCGGCGCGGGCCGCTTCGATCTGCTTCACGGCGTCGCCCAGCGAGGCGTTGGGCGCGAGATTGAACGAAACCGTAACCACCGGGAACTGGCCCTGATGGTTGATCGCCAGCGGCACGGAGGATTGAACCAGGTGCGTGAAAGCGCTTAACGGCACCTGCCCGCCGGTGGAGGACTTGACGTAAATGTCCGTCAGCCTGCTGGGATTCTTCTGAAAATGCGGCGAGACTTCCAGTACCACGTGGTACTGGTTGAGCTGCGTAAACATGATGGACACCTGGCGCTGGCCGAAGGCGTCGTAAAGCGTGTCGTCGATCACCTGCGGAGTGATGCCCAGGCGCGAGGCGGTGTCGCGGTCGATCACCAATTGTGCGCCCAGCCCGGAAAGCTGCTGGTCGGTCGCCACGTCCTCCAGTTCGTTCATCTTCTGCATCCGGGCGACAAGGCGGCCGGTCCACAGGGCGAGTTCGTTCGCGTCGGTGTCCTCCAGCGTGTACTGGTATTGCGTGCGGCTCACGCGGTCGTCAACCGTCAGGTCCTGCACGGATTGCATGTAAAGCTGGATGCCCGGGACGCTGTCAACGATCGGCTGCAGGCGGTGGATCACGTCTTCCGAACTGATCTTGCGATCCTCCAGAGGCTTGAGGTTGATCTGAATTCGCCCGCTGTTGACGGTCGTGTTGGTCCCGTCGATCCCGATGAAACTCGAGAGGCTTTCCACCGCCGGATCAGCCAGGATTTTCGCCGCCAGGCGCTGCTGCGCCTCCGCCATTGCCGTGAACGAAATCTGTTGCGGCGCCTGGCTCACGCCGAGAATGACCCCCGTGTCCTGCACGGGGAAAAACCCCTTGGGGATGACGTAGAACAAATATCCGGTCAGTCCGAGCGTCGCGAGAAACACCAGCAGCGTCAGCGGCTGATGGCGCAGCACGACATTGAGCGTCTTGCCGTAGGCGCCGATGATGGAGTTGAAGCCGCGCTCGCTGACCCGGTAAAACCACCCCTGCTCGCGCTCGGGTTTATAGCGCAAAAGCAGCTTGCACATCATGGGCGTCAGGGTCAGGGAAACAAACGCGCTGATGACGATGGTCACGCTCAGTGTCACCGCGAATTCACGGAACAGCCGGCCCACCACATCCCCCATAAACAGCAGCGGAATCAGTGCGGCAATCAGCGACACGCTGAGGGAGATGATCGTAAATCCGATCTGCTCGGAACCCATCAACGCCGCTTCGAGCGGCGAGTGGCCTTCCTCAATAAATCGCGAAACGTTTTCGATCATCACGATGGCGTCGTCCACCACAAAGCCGGTGGAAATCGTCAGGGCCATCAGCGTCAGGTTGTTGAGGCTGTACCCCAGCAGGTACATCACGCCGAATGTGCCGACCAGGCTCAGCGGAACCGCAACCGACGGAATGACCGTCGCGGCAACGCTGCGTAGAAAGAGAAACATCACCATCACGACCAGCGCGATGGTGAGCCCCAATTCAAATTCCACGTCGGCGACGGAAGCGCGGATGGTAACCGTCCGGTCGGTCAGGATGGTCACTTTGATCGAGGCCGGCATCGACGCCTGCAACTGCGGGAGCAATCGCTTGATGCTGTCAGCCACCGCGATGGTGTTCGCGCCGGGCTGGCGCTGGATGTTGATGATCACGGCCGGGTCCTGGTTCATCCAGGCGGCTTCCTGCACGTTCTCCGCGTCGTCGATCACGTCGGCCACGTCGGACAATTTCATCACCGCGCCATTGGCCGCATAAAGAACCAGCGGCTTGTAATCGGCGCTGGTGAGGAGCTGATCGTTGGCCCCGATGGTCTGTGCCTGGTTCTTCCCATCGAAGGAACCCTTGGCCTCGTTCACGTTGGCCGTGACGATTGCGTTGCGAACGTCCTCCATGTTCAGGCCGCTTCCCGACAGCGCCGTTGGATTCACCTGCACGCGCACCGCCGGCTTTTGCCCGCCGGTGATGCTGACCAGGCCCACGCCGGACAACTGCGAGATTTTCTGGGCCAGCCGCGTGTCGGCGAGGTCTTCCACCTTCGTGAGCGGCAGAGTATCGCTGGTCAGCGCGAGCGTGAGGATCGGAGTGTCGGCCGGATTGACTTTGCTGTAAATCGGCGGGTTGGGGAGTATTTTCGGCAGGTACGTGCCGGCCGCATTGATCGACTCCTGCACTTCCTGCTCGGCCACATCAATGTTCAGATCAAGCGAAAACTGCAGAGTGATGACGCTGCTCCCCTGCGAACTCGTGCTGGTCATCTGATTCAGGCCCGGCACCTGGCCGAATTGCTTTTCCAGCGGAGCGGTCACACTCGAGGCGACCACATCGGGGCTGGCGCCCGGCAGAAACGTCGAGACCTGTATCGTCGGGTAGTCCACTTCCGGCAGAGCCGACACCGGCAACTGCTTGTAGGCGACGATGCCCACCAGCAGCAGGCCGGCCATCAGCAGACTGGTGGCCACTGGCCGGAGGATGAAGGGTCGTGAGGGGCTCAAGGATTGCTCCCGTCGGCGGGATCCTCTGGCGTCTGCGACACGGCTCCTGACGGCTGCGTCGTGGACTCGTTGTGGGCGCCTCCCCGTCCGCCGCCTCGTCGCCCGCGCCCGGATCGAGTGGTCGGCTGCGTCGCGGGTGCGCCGTTCTCCCCTTGCATGGTGACGACGACTTTGGCCCCGTCGGTCAGTTTGTCCGTGCCGTCAGTGACGACGACCGTGCCCGCATCGATGCCAGTCACGGATTCCCAATCGCCGTCCTGCGGGCCTTCCTGGACGTTGACGGTCTGCACCGTCTGGTCCGAATTGACGATGTACACAAACGCCTCGCCCGCCGGACCGTGCTGCACCGCGGCGACCGGGGCCAGCACGTTATTCTTCAGCACGTCGGCCAGAAGATGCGCGTTGACGAATTGCTGGGGAAAGAGCTTGTTGTCTTTGTTGTCAAAGGTG
>JBEKYH010000327.1:0-6007 GCA_049511115.1 Tepidisphaeraceae bacterium
ATCATCTTGACGGTTCCCTTGTCACCGAAGGCCCGTTCGTCAATTTCGAGGGGACCGTCGACGAAGTCATCGCCGACAAGGGAACCGTCAAGATGATCGCCACCATCTTCGGCCGCGCCACCACGCTCGAGTTGGAATACTGGCAGATCGAAAAAGTCTAACGCGCATGTAGGGTGGGCATCGCCCACCGCTGGCGTAAAAAATGGTGGGCGATGTCCACCCTGCGAATATCGCTTTTATTAATAGTCGGGTCCAGTATTTTTCGGGTCCGGGCGCATGGACGACGTTCTCACATTGAACTTCGACGGCGGCAGCCGAGGCAATCCCGGCCCCGCCGGCATCGGCGTCGTCGTCTCCGCCTCCGACGGCACACCGCTGGTGACCCTCGGCCGATTTCTCGGCCCCGCCACCAACAACGTCGCCGAATACACCGCCCTGATCGTCGCCATGGAAGAGGCCCACAAGCTGGGCGCCAAAAAGATCATCATCCGCGGCGACAGCGAGCTGATCATCAAACAGATGCGCGGCGAATACCGCGTAAAAAATCCCGACCTCAAAAAACTCTACGACCGCGCCCAGACGCTCATCCGCAAATTCGCCCACGCCAAATTGGAGCACAATCTGCGGGAGAAAAATGAACTGGCCGACAAACTGGCCAACCTGGCGATGAACCGCAAGGGCGAAGTGACGGAAATTCCGTGACCTGTGCATTCACGGCGCCGTTGCCGGCTTAGCCGCATCCACCTTACTCTGATCCCCCATCAACCGCGCCAGCGTCGGTTCAATCGCCTGTGCCATCATACGCTGGCCGACCGTGTTGGGATGCAGCGGGCCGCGCTTGACGCCGTTCAGCGGCGGCAGCGTGGGATCGTAGAAGAGCGACCAGTCCACTTTTCCGTCTTTGAGGTAGATCGACCCGATGTCCAGGAATGTGACCTTTGCCGCGCCGGCGTATTTGCTCGCCAGCGATTGATTGATCGCCGCATCCGTCGCCGCCTTTCCCGGCGGGGTAGGCAGGTCCGTTGGCAGAATCCCCAGCAGCAATATCTTCGTTGCCGGCAGTTTCTCCTCGACGCGATCCACCACCGTTTCGATGCCGATAGTCGTGTCGTCCGCGCTCTGGCGAGCGGCCGTGTTATTGGTGCCGATCATGATGACGGCCACCTTGGGCGTGATGCCGTCGAGTTCGCCGTTGTCGATCCGCCACAGCAGGTGGCCGGTCTGGTCGCCGCTGAATCCCATATTCTCAGCGTTCCGGTCCCCGTAGAATTTGTCCCAGGTGGGAAGGAAATCCTGATTAGGCGGCTGGTGTTTCTCGTAGTTTTGCGTGATCGAATCGCCGAGAAAAACCAGATCGACCCCGCCCTGCTTGTTGCGGGCGAGGATGGCATTGTGCTTGGTCATCCACCAGCCCGCACGCGAGGTTTCGTGCAGAGCCGGATTGGCCGGCTGCGTATCCTGTGCGACCGTCGGGACTGAAGCTGCGCAATAAAGGATCGTTGCCGTGCAGAGAATTAACGCCGCTTTTATTTTCTGCATCCAAGCGACCTGGGTTCCCATGATCGTTTATTATCCTTCCAACGCGCGTAATGCAACCGCGCGCCGCCGCTGGTAAACTCCCTCTCTCGGCGGCATAAGCCACCGGTAACTTTTTGCATTGGGAGTGGAATGGCCAAGAACATCAAAGCCCGCAAGGACGACTATTCGCAGTGGTATCTCGACGTAATCAAGGCGGCCCAGCTTGCCGACTACAGCCCCGTCAAGGGCTGCATGGTCATCCGCCCCGAAGGGTACGCCATCTGGGAAGCGATCCAGCGCGATCTCGACCGGCGCTTCAAGGAGACCGGCCACGTCAACGCCTATTTTCCCCTGCTGATTCCCCAGAGCTTTCTCACGAAGGAGGCCGAGCACGTTGAGGGGTTCGCCATGGAATGCGCCGTGGTCACGCATTCAAAACTCGAGCGCGGCGAAAAGGGCCTCGTCCCCGGCGGAAAACTGGAAGAGCCGCTGATCATCCGGCCCACCAGTGAAACCGTCATCGGCCACATGTACGCGCAGTGGGTGCAGAGCTACCGCGATTTGCCGGTCCTCATCAATCAGTGGTGCAACGTCATGCGCTGGGAACTGCGCACGCGCCTGTTCCTGCGCACCGCCGAATTTCTCTGGCAGGAAGGCCACACCGCGCATGAGACCGCCGAAGAGGCCCAGGCCGAAACCCTGCGCATGCTGGATGTCTACGCCGATTTCGCCGAGAAATTCCTGGCCATCCCGGTCATCAAGGGCCGCAAGACCGACGCGGAAAAATTCCCCGGCGCCGATACAACCTACACCATTGAAGGCCTCATGCAGGACGGCAAGGCCCTGCAGTGCGGCACCAGCCATTTCCTGGGACAGAATTTCGCCCGCGCCTTCGGCATCAAATTCTCCGGCCGCGACCAGCAGGAGCATTTCGCCTTCACCACAAGCTGGGGCGTAAGCACGCGGTTGATCGGGGCGATGATCATGGCACACAGCGACGACGAGGGATTAATTATTCCCCCCTATGCGGCCCCCGTCGTGGTTGCGATTGTCCCGATTTTCAAGACCGACGCCGAGCGCGCGGCCGTCGCGCAATTCCTCGATCAACTATTGGCTAATGTCGTCGGCGCCGACGAAGTCGCCGCGTCCGCCAAACGCCTGAGCGCCGACGGCCTGTCCAATTACTTCTTCGACAAAACCACCGGCCAGAAGATCGTGGTCGATTGGCGTGACGCCCGCCCCGGCGACAAGCAATACCATTGGGAGCAGCGCGGCGTGCCGTTCCGTCTCGAAGCCGGCCCGCGCGACGTGCAGGGCGGGTCGCTGGTGATGAAAAACCGCTTGAATCGCGACAAGGCCGTGATCCCCCTGGCCAATATCACCGCCGCGTGGCTGCGCCAGCAGATGAACGCCGCGCACCAGGCGATGCTCGACCGAGCCACCGCCTTCCGCGAAGCCAACACGCGCTCGGCTTCGACATACGACGAACTGAAACAGATTCTCGCGGAGAAGGGGGGATTTGTGCGTTGTCATTTCCAGCCCGACCACAAGAGCGAGGCCGCGATCAAGGAGCAAACCAAGGCGACCGTCCGCTGCATCCCCCTGGCAGCGACGCCGACGCCGGGCAAGTGCGTCTTCACTGGCGCTGACACCGATGTCGAGGTTCTTTTTGCCCAGGCGTATTAAGTTTTTCGCGCGCGGATCAAGCAGACTGCCACAACCGCAACTTGCACAGCCAGGGCGGTCCACGCGCCATCATTCAGTGCGATCCAAACAGGATCGGGCTCGAATTCGTAGCCGACGGTATGAATACCCGCCGGCAATTCGACGGCCTCATGGAAAAACAAATTGTGCACCTGTCCAAAGGGCACGGATTTCCCGTCCACGATAAGGCGGTTCCAGGGGAAATTCAGGATGCTGGTGACGACCCATTGAGGCTTAGCCAGTTGGACCTGCACGTCCTGCACATCCTGTTCGGGCCCGCGGCCGGCGGGAGCGTCAATCTTCAGCGCGTCAGCTCGCCCCGACGCCGGCACGAGGCGATCGGGAATCTGCACCGAATAGTCGGATTGACCAACAAATGTCGTAGGCAACTGCGACAGATAATCTCCGGCCGCAGATGCTTCTTCTACTGACGGTTCGGATTTGACGCGCACAATGTGATCCAGTTTCACACCGAGCGCCGCTGCCGATAAGGCGAGCGCCGTTAGAACAACTCCCCGATCAATCCTCACCCATCGACGCGCGCGTGGTGCGCCGTTTTGTGCGATCCACCCTCCAATCAACAGCGCGAACGCCGCGATATTCACATGGCTGACCAGCCGGTAAGGGAATTGAATTCCACCGGCGATAGAAACCGGCAGCGCCGCCTGCAACGCCGGCGAAATCGAAACAGCGAGCAGAATCATCCCCGCTCCGGCGGCCGCCGCCATGAGCCAGAGCGCCTGGGAAAAGCGCGGCCCGCGCCGACCCGCGATCGCCGCCGCCGCATTCCAAACGGCCATCATGACCAGCGGCAAATTCCACTGTGCATCCAGATATCGCGTGCCCGGCGGTGTCGCGTCGCGCGGCGTCCACGGGTCATCGATCGGCAGGGGTTTCAATCGTGGCCATGCAGAATCAATCGACGCCCATCGCTGCCATTTCCCTGCAATCGGATAGAACTCGTCATCGGGGACCTGGATGGTGAGTTTGCCCGAGTTCTGTGTCACAACGTAAACCCACGGCGCCACAGTTATCGCAGCGGCGAGAAGAGGCATCGCCGCTCGGATCAGATGAACAGGCTCGCCATGGCGGCGCTGTGCCGATAGCAGGGGGATGCAGGATATTCCCAGGACGAGCATCAGCGGTCCGCCGACGAGCGCCGTCGGCCCGTGGGATGTAACGGCCAGCGCCGCGCAGAGCGCAAAGAGCCATGCGTACGCGAGCCGCTTCATTTTTGCCGGCTCCAGAATCGCCAACCCCGCCCCTGCGACGGCGCACAGAAGCAAAGACGTCGCTATAAATTCCGACAGCGCCCCGCGGTTATAGAGATTGGTCAATGAGTAGACCGACCATGCCGTGGTCGCCCCAGCGGCAAACGCCGCCAGACGAGTCGCGCCCGCCGCGCGGCTCAATCGCCACACCAGAAAAAACTGTAATGTCCAAACTGCGATGCACGCTACGCGCACGCCAATGGCCGCCCCAGCGGGCAGGCTGAACAACGCGAGGCACGGATAGAGAAAGGGGCCGTAAAAAATCGGCTGGGGAATCCCCACATGCAGTGCGACATTGTAAGTGTGCGGGAAATATCCGTGGCTCGTGAAGAAAGCTCGCAGATACGCGACCATCCACAGGTTGTTCGTCCAATCAAGATTGAATGTCGCGCTGGGGAAAATCAGCAGCGGCGCCAATGGAGCGGCGATGATCGCGGCCGCCGCGGCGAGAATGCAAATCGCGGATTTGGACATCCTTAAGTTCTTAAGGTTCTTCAAGTTTCTTTCCGAAACGAGTCTACCGGGACCATCGCGATATTGCATGGCGCGAAAAAATTCCGCGATCAGAATGCTCCACTTCACTTTGGCTTAAGGTCACCCGTTCTATAGTCCCCGCCATACTGATGGTGAAAGGCAACGGCGGTCGTCACGCCATTCCGTCAGCAAAAGGTAATGACTTGGGTGATTTGAAAGGAGCTGTTTATGGCGGCTAAACGCATCACGGGTATCGCGGCAATGGTTCTTCTGGGCGCACTCACGTTGCCGGTTTTTGCACAACAGGACAACGGCCCCGGCCCAGGCGGTCAGGATCAGGGCGGCCCGGGAGGTGGTCCCGGCGGCGGCGGCCCTGGATTTGACGCCGGCCCAGGAGGGGGTCCTGGCGGTGGATTCGGTGGTGGTCCCGGCGGAGGCCCGGGCGGAGGTTTCGGCGGCCCTGGTGGTGGTCCTGGAGGCGGCTTCGGCGGGCCAGGCGGTGGTTTCGGTGGTCCCGGCGGCCCGGGCGGCAATTTTGATCCAGCGCAATTCATGCAGATGCGACTACAAGGCATCCAGCAGCAACTCGGCGCCACCGATGACGAATTCGCCGTCTTGTCTCCCGTCATCCAGAGCGTTCTCTCGCTTCAGGCTGACGCCGGCGGGGGACGCGGCCGCGGCGGCCGTGGCGGATTTGGCGGTGGTCCCGGCGGACCTGGCGGCGGCCCTGGTGGGTTTGGTGGTCCCGGCGGACCTGGCGGTCCCGGTGGTCCGCAAACGACCGGCCCGCAATCCGCCGTTCAGTTGGCTCGCCAGGAATTGCAGGATGCCATTGAAGATCCCAACGGTTCTGCCGATGTGATCCAGGCGAAGCTCGCCGCATATCGCACCGCCGTCGCCAAGGCCCAGGCCGATCTGGCCGCGGCCCAGAAGCAACTCCAATCCCTCCTGACCCAGAGACAAGAGGCGACTCTCGTGCTCTCTAATCTGCTCGATTAGGAGCGAGGCAGCGATTCCGGCCGGTTGAAGATACGTTGTAA
>JBEKYH010000328.1:0-5997 GCA_049511115.1 Tepidisphaeraceae bacterium
TGATCGATGGAAAATGGCGAGCAGCTAAAGGCGCGGAGTATTTCCGCGCCGTCAACCCCGCTAGCGGCGAGGCGCTCACGGATGAATACCCGGTCAGCACTTGGCCCGATTGCGACGAAGCAATGGAATCGGCGGCGAACGCCGCGACTATTCTGCGGCAGCTTCCCTCCGAACGGCTGGCGCAGTTTCTCAATCGGTTTGCCCAGCGCATCGAGGCGAAGGCGACCGAGATCGTGGAAATGGCTCACGTTGAAACGGCCCTTCCCAAATTGCCGCGGCTTGAAAAAGGCGAGATGCCGCGAACCATCGACCAATTGCGCCAGGCGGCGAGCGCAGCCGCTGAAGGATCATGGGCTTGCCCCACGATCGACAGCAAGCGCAATATCCGCTCCTGCTTTGCGGCGATTGGTCCGGTTGCGGTTTTCGGGCCGAACAATTTTCCGCTGGCCTTCAACGGCGCATCGGGCGGCGATTTCGCGGCGGCGATTGCGGCGGGGAATCCGGTCATCGTCAAGGGGCACCCCTCCCATCCCGGCACGACGCGATTGTTTGCGACCGAAGCGTGCGCGGCTATCGGCGAAACGGGCCTGCCGCCCGCGACAGTCCAATTGATCTACCACATGAGCAGCGCGGATGGCCTGCGGCTGGTGAGCGACGCGCGCCTTGGCGCGACGGCGTTCACCGGCAGCCGCCGCGCGGGACTGGCCCTCAAAGCCGCCGCCGATGCAGCGGGGAAGCCCATCTATTTGGAGATGTCGAGCCTGAATCCGCTGGTGGTGCTGCCCGGCGCCCTGCGCGAGCGAGCCGACAAAATCGCCGACGAGTACGCCGACAGTTGTCTGGCCGTGGGCGGGCAGGTTTGCACGAAACCGGGATTGATGTTTCTCCTGTCCGGCAGTCCGAGCGAGGAATTCATCTTGAAGGTTGCCCAGCGGTTCCGGGATCGGCCCGCCCACCCGCTGTTGTCCGCCGGAGTGGGGAGCGCGCTTGCGGCAAGCTTGAAGACATTGCAGTCTGCCGGGGCGATCGTGGTCGTGGGCGGAGAGTCCCTGGGCAATAAAGAGAGCCGATTCACCAACACGCTTTTGCGCATCGACGGGTCGGGTTTCCTGGCAAATCCGCATGTTCTTCAGACCGAAGCATTTGGAAACGCCGCCCTGGCGGTTGTGGCGCGCGACGTGGGGCAGATTTGCGAAATCCTCCAATTGCTGGAGGGCCAATTGACCGGCTCGATCTATTCCGACACGCAAGGGTCCGATGACGACCTTTACACAACACTTTCGCCCATCCTGCGAAAGCGCGTCGGCCGCTTCCTTAACGACAAGATGCCGACTGGCGTGGCCGTCAGCGCGGCGATGAATCATGGCGGGCCGTATCCGGCGACCGGTCACAGTGGGTTTACGGCGGTGGGAATCCCCACGTCGATCCGGCGCTTCAGCCAGCTCGAATGCTACGACAACGTCCGCCGCGATCGCCTGCCCGCGCTGCTGGCCGACCGAAATCCCACCGGCCACACGTGGCGGCTTATTGATGGTGCATGGTCACAGGCGGATGTGGCCGGGTGAACAAGAGCCGGCGCGAGTTGCCGCGCGGGCTCATTGTGGTTGCGAAGCCGCCAAACGGCGAACCAAGTCAGACACCGTCTTATGATCCGCCGCCGAGAGCTTGGGCCAGAGGCTCTGGACGGTTGCAAAGTCGGCATCCGTCTCCGTCAATGATTGAGTAACCTGGGCTGCCGCATCGGGTTGTGGGGGCGGCGTGGGCGGATGGTCCAGCGGAACCTGTTTGATATCCACAGTTCCCTGGCCAGTGGGGGTGACCTCGGTGCGGTAATTCGGCTCATTACAACTCGCCGCGGATAAGCCAAAAAGAGTTAGAGCCGCCATCAATGAACAGGACCGGAGCCATCGTGAATATGCCATTCCTCGCGTCCGGCAAGAACCGCGCCAAAGCAGCAGGCGTGTCCAATGGCCGCCTAGGAAGTGTCGCAAGTGTTCCCCATTGAGACATCTGTTGCGCTTGCAGCAATTGCCGCATAAATATCACTCGGAGCAAGATTTGTGAGGCTGGATGGCCTGAGGTTTGCTGCGTCCTAGGCAGTCTTCGATTGGCCACGGCCGGCGGGTGTGGCCTGCCTGTTTTTTGTGCAAGCTGTTTGTTACTGGGGGTTTCTTAGCGGTACGTCAAATATGGGGAATGAACGCAGGCTGGGAACGCGGCGGTCAGCGCGGCAGCGTCGGCGTCTGCTGGCGGTGTCAGTCTTTGCGGCTGGCGTCGTACTTTCCGTGATTCTCTTCCGATGTTTGCGGACGTGGGAGCGCCTAAGCCTGCAATCGACTATCGCCAATCGAGCCCAGGAACGCGTCGAATTGCTGCGCAGCCGGATGCTTTGCTCGTTCGAGGTTTTACATTCCATTCAATCGCTTTTCTACGTGCAGCCCTCGATTGCCGAGCAATCATTCCGCACGTTTGTGAAGCCGGCCCTGGACCGCACGCCATCCTTGCTGGCCCTGGGCTGGTCTCCCAGGATCACCGACGCCCAGCGAAGTCAGTTTGAGGAGTCGGTTCGCACCTCGACCTATCCCGGCTTTCAACTGACCGAACTTGGCCCCGACGGGCAACAGCGCCCCGCGGCCCGGCGGGCGGTTTATTTTCCCATCCTTTACATTGAGCCGGTCGAGCGAAACCGGGCGGCGGTTGGGTTTGAGCTGGGATCAAATCCCATTCGCGACGAGGCCCTTTGCCAGGCCTGCGATAGCGGTACGCTTGTGGCCACCCCGCCGGTGCGACTGGTGCAGGGGACCGAGCATCAACCCGGGTTCATCGTCTACCTGGCTGTCTACCGCGGGCAGGGGAACGACACGGTCGAATTGCGCCGCCAGAACCTGGCTGGGTATGTATCGGCCGTGTTTCGTCTGGGGGACCTGCTCGGTTCGACGCTATCGGATTTGCGTAACGAGGGATTGATCCCCGCCGTCCTCGATGAGTCGGCCGACGGCAACCCGCTTTTTGGCGACAAGCCTCAGGCCGGCGGCGGGGCGGAGGGTTCGGCGACGCTCGACGTGGCCGGACGAACCTGGCTGGTCGTTTTGACTCCCACACCCCAGATGCTGGCCGCCTATAGCGACGGCCAGGCCTGGGTCGCGCTGGCGGTCGGTCTGGCGGGCACATTTCTGCTAAGCGCTTATCTTTATTCGGCATGGCGCCGCACCGATTCCGTCGAGCGGCGCGTCGAAGAGCGCACGGCCCAGCTTTCCAGTGAAGTGCAGGAGCGCCGCCGCGCCGAGTCGGCCGCGCGCCTGGCCGAGGCCAAGTACCGCAGCATCTTCGAGAATTCGCTGGAGGGGATGTTCCAGACCAGCGTGGACGGCCATTATCTGAGCGCCAATCGCTCACTGGCGAGGATTTACGGTTACGAGTCCGCCGACGAGTTGATTGCCCATCTGGCCAACATCGCCAGCCAGTTGTACGTCGATCCGCGGCGGCGGCAGGATTTCATCCAGGAGGTGCATGAGTGTGGCCGTGTCTCGGATTTTGTCTCGCAGGTTTACCGCCGCGACGGAAGCATCATCTGGATTTCCGAAAATGCCCGGACGGTGCGCGATGAAACAGGCGCGGTGCTTTATTACGAAGGAACCGTCATCGACGTAACCGCCCGCAAGGAAGCGGATGCGGCCTTGCGCCGCCAGCATGATGACCTCGAGCGCCGCGTCGCCGAGCGCACCGCCGAACTGGCCCTGGCCAATCGAGCTCTGCAGGCGGAGGTGGTGGAGAGAACGCGCGCCGAAGATTTGGCTGAGTCCGCGAATCGCGCCAAGAGCGAATTCCTGGCGAACATGAGCCACGAAATCCGCACGCCGATGAACGCGATCCTCGGCTATGCCCAGATTTTGCAGCGCGATCCGATCCTGCGCGACTGCCACCGTGAGGCGATGGAGACCATCGTTTCCAGCGGCAACCATTTGATCGGCCTGATCGAGGACATCCTCGACCTTTCCAAGATTGAAGCGGGCAAGGTTGAATTGCAGATTGAAGCGTTTGATCTGGGAACAATGGTGCGCAGCGTGGCGGCCATGTTCCGCCAGCGCTGCGCGGAAAAAGGCCTGTCGCTATGCCTGGAGGAACCTGGTGGCGGGCACCCCATCTGGGTCGATGGCGACGGCCGAAGATTGCGGCAGGTGCTCATCAATCTGCTGGCCAATGCGGTGAAATTCACCGACCGGGGGCAGGTCACGTTGTGCCTCAGGGAAGAAGCCCAGGGTCGATATTATTTTGAAGTGCGCGATACCGGCGTGGGCATCGACCTGGATGTGATGAAGACGATTTTCCACCCCTTCCAGCAGGCTCGCGAAGGGTTGAAGCGTGGAGGCGCCGGATTGGGGCTTAATATCGCCCGCCAGTTGATCACGCTGATGGGCGGTCATCTCGCCGTCGCCTCAACGCCCCAGAGCGGGTCGCGATTTTATTTCGCGCTCGATCTACCCAGCCGCCGGCAGATTCCGTCGCAGGTTCATGATGAACCGTCAGACATGCTGGCCATCGGCAACGGCCGCGCCGTGCGGGCCATGGTGATCGACGACGTGCCGGCGAATCGCGCCGTCCTTGCCGACATGCTGGGTCAGACCGCCTGCGTAGTCACTAGCGCGGCGGGCGGAGCCGAGGCGTTGCAACTTCTCGCGGCGGTGGCGGCCGATGAGCGTCCCCATATCATTTTCATTGACATCATGATGCCGGGCATGGACGGCCTCGAGACCGCGCGGCGGATTCTGCAGGAATTCGGCGAGGCGAAGTTTAAGCTTGTCGCCACCACGGCCCGCGCATTTCAGCATGAAACCGCCGCTTATCTTGCCGCCGGCTTCCATGATGTGATTTATAAGCCGATTCAGTGCCAGCGCCTGTACGCATCGCTGGCGAATCTGCTGGGATTGGAAATGAATACACAGAGCGCGGACGCCGAGGCCGCCGCGCCGGCAGCGCTGATACTGCCCTCCATGCCGGCTCCCCTGGTGCGGCGGCTGCGGATGGCGGCGGAACTGCATCAGGTGACCGACTTCAAAACCTGCCTGCGCGAGATCGAGGAGGCGTTCCCTCAGGCGCTGGGTCTGTCGCGCCGCCTGCGCCGGCATTTGCATGCGTATGACATGGTGTCGATCCGGCGGATTCTTGATGCCGAGGCCGCTGCGCCGGTAGGGGAGGCGTCGTGAGCGCGGAGCAGATTCTGGTGGTGGATGACACCCCGGCGAATCTTGACCTGCTCGCCCAGGTGCTTGAGCCGCAGGGATATCGCGTCCTGGCCGCATCCGGCGGGCAGACGGCGCTGGCGATCGCGCGCCAGGCCAGACCCGATCTGATCCTGCTGGATGTTTTGATGCCCGACCTGGACGGCTACGCGACCTGCCGGCAATTGAAAACCGATCCGGCCACGCGCGATATTCCCGTTGTGTTCATCAGCGCCCGCGATCAGACGGAGAATCTGGTCGCCGGGTTTCAGGCCGGGGGCGTCGATTACATCACCAAGCCGTTCGCCCCCGATGAGATTCTCATCCGCGTGCAGACGCACCTGCAGATCAGCGGCTTGGCCAGGGAACTGCTGAACAAAAACGCCGAACTGACCGCTGCCAATGACCGGCTGCAGGCGGAAATGAACCGCCGCGAAAAAGCGGAGACGGCCTTGCAGGCCGCTGGAGATCAGCTCTCCCTTCTCAGTGACCGCGAGGCGCAGCGCTGGGGTCTTGAGGCGTTCGTGGGGAAGAGCAAGCTGCTGGGGCACATCCTCGCGGATATCCGCCGCTTGCAGAATTTCGGATCGGTCAACGTGCTGATTACCGGTGAGAGCGGCACCGGCAAGGAACTGGTGGCGCGAGCGCTGCATTATGGCAGCACGCGCGCCGCGGGGCCGTTTATCCCGGTTAATTGCGTGGCGGTGCCGGCTGAACTGGCCGAGTCCGCGTTCTTCGGTCATCTGCGCGGTTCATTTACCGGCGCGACGATGGACCG